>JBJFGJ010000032.1:43517-53264 GCA_051892575.1 Alloprevotella sp.
GTTGCACGACTTCAACGAACCGGGCTGGAAAGCGCTGATATTGCTCGTCCCCGTGGCCAATCTCTTTTGGTTCCTGGTCATATTGACCGAGCCGGGCACCATAGGGATGAACAAATACGGCCAAGACCCGCGCCACCGCTATCCGCTTTTTGAAACAAAATCCTACGAACGCAAACGACACCACCGACACTTGCGCAACCATTCACATAAAAAGAAGGAGTAATTTTCTCATATTGATAAATTGATTGGAAGCCGCCGGCCTCACTCTCCCACAAGGGAAGAATGAGGCCGGCGGTGTGATATTCCTTTCAGCCTGGGCTTACTCGGCGTTGTCTTTCTTTTCCTGTACAATGGCGTCAATGACAGCCACGGCTGTGATGTTGACAATGTCGCGCACGCTGCACTCGAAGTCGGTGAAGTGTATGGGTTTGTTGAGTCCCATCTGGATGGGGCCCACCACCTCGCCGTCTTCGACCATCGACTTAATCATCTTGTACGACGCATTGGCGGCGGTGAGGTTGGGGAAGACGAGGGTGTTGACGTCCAAACCTTTCAGGCGGGTGAAGGGGTATTTGTCGTCGCGCAGGTCGCGGTCGAGAGCAAAATTCACCTGCATCTCGCCGTCGATGGCCAAGTCGGGATATTGCTCCTGCATCTTGGCCACCACCTCGTGCACCACGGCGGGACTGCCGGCCGAGTCGGTGCCGAAATTGGAATAAGAGAGCATGGCCATGGCCGGCGTACGGTTGAAGAAACGCACGGTCGAGGCCGAAAGCTTGGCAATGTCGAGCAAGGCGTCGCGGTCCGGCTGGCGATTGATGAGCGTGTCGGCAATGAAATAAATACCTTTCTTGGAACTGATGAGATGCATCGTGGCGAAGTGCTTATACTCCGGACGAATGCCGATAACCTCTTTGGCCACCTTGATGGTGTTGGAGTATTTCGTGTAAAGACCCGTGATGAACGCATCGGCGTCGCCGGTCTCTACCATCATCATACCAAAGTAGTTGCGCTCGTACATTTTGTCGATGGCCTCTTGGAGCGTGTAGCCCTCGCGTTGTTTCTTCTCGGCCAAAATCTCGGCATAACGGCGGCGACGCGGTGCCTCGCTGTCGGTGCGCAGGTTGATGATTTCAGCCCCGGTGAGATCAAGCTTCATCTCCTCTGCCATCTTCTTGATTTGCTCGTCGTTACCCAAAAGGATAGGTTTGCAGATGCCTTCTTCCTTGGCACGGATGGCGGCCTCAAGCATGGTGGGGTGTGTGCCTTCTGCAAAAACCACGCGGCGCGGGTCGAGACGTGCGGTATCGTAGAGATTCTGGGTGAACTTGCTCTCCTGCCCCATCATCTCACGCAGGCGATGGCGGTAGGCTTTCCAGTCGGTGATTTGCTTGCGGGCCACGCCACTGTCCATGGCAGCTTTGGCCACGGCCATAGACACCTCGGTGATGAGACGGGGGTCGACGGGTTTGGGAATGAAATAATCGGGACCGAAGGTGAAGTTGCGGACGTGGTAGGCGCGGTTGACGATGTCGGGCACCGGACGACGGGCCAAGTCGGCAATGGCACGGGCGGCTGCCAACTTCATCTCTTCGTTGATGGCACTGGCTGCCGTGTCGAGTGCGCCACGGAAAATATAGGGGAAACCAATGACGTTGTTGATTTGATTGGGATAGTCCGTGCGGCCGGTACTCATCAATACGTCGGGACGGGCCTCTTTGGCATCTTCATAAGAAATCTCGGGCACAGGATTGGCCAAGGCAAAAATAATGGGGTTGGCGGCCATAGAGCGCACCATATCCTTGGTGAGCACATTGCCCTTGGACAAACCGACAAAGACATCGGCGTCTTTCACCGCCTCCTCGAGGGTGTGGATGTCGCGGTCGGTGGCAAATTCGCGCTTCTGCTCGGTGAGTTTCTCGCGGTCGCTGCGGATGACGCCTTTGGAGTCGAGCATCACGATATTCTTGCGCTGTGCGCCAAACGAACAATAAAGGCGTGTGCAAGAAATGGCTGCGGCTCCGGCACCGTTGACGACAATTTTGACGTCTTCGAGCTTTTTGCCGGCCACCTCTACGGCGTTGAGCAGACCGGCAGCCGAGATGATGGCCGTGCCGTGCTGGTCGTCGTGCATCACGGGGATGTCGAGTTCGGCTTTGAGTCGGCGCTCTATCTCAAAACATTCGGGCGCCTTGATGTCTTCGAGGTTGATGCCGCCGAAAGTGGGCGCAATGGCCTTGACGGCTTCGATGAACTTGTCGGGGTCTTTCTCGTTGACTTCGATGTCGAAAGCGTCGACGCCGGCATAGATTTTGAAGAGCAGGCTCTTGCCTTCCATCACCGGTTTGCCGCTCATCGCGCCGATATCGCCGAGGCCGAGCACGGCAGTACCGTTTGAGATGACGGCCACGAGGTTACCTTTGTTGGTATATTTATAGGCGTCTTGGGGATTGTTCTGGATTTCGAGACAAGGCTCGGCCACGCCGGGCGAATAAGCGAGTGAGAGATCAGTTTGAGTGCGGTAAGGCTTGGTAGGAACCACTTCAATCTTACCCGGTTTGCCCTGTGAGTGATAAAGCAGGGCCGCTTCTTTCGTGATTTTGACCATGATTGCTTTGTGTTGGTGTAATTTTCGTGACAAAGTTAGTGCAAGTGAGAGCAAAGGCCAAAAAAAACTCGTTTTTTTGTTGGCCTTTGCCGAGCGCCGCCTAACTTGCGCAAAGCGAAAGTTAGTGCAAAGGCCAAAAGAGGGAAGATATTGAAAAGAGAATATAGCTATTGATATTATTGAGCGGCCAGGCAAGGCCTGAAGGGCCGTAACATTTCAGCCCAGGTCGTTAGGCCTGGGTAGTGCGATTTTTTATATTCCCCGGCCTGAAAGGTCGGCACAATTTGGGGACGTATAATTGAATTAATCTCCTGATAAACAGGTGCTTGATATGCCGACCTTACAGGCCGGAATATACTGTGGCACACAAAACCCAGGCCTGACGACCTGGGCTAGTATGTTACGCCCTTTCAGGGCTTTCAGGGATGCGCAAAGATGCCGCTAAACGATATCAGTTTCAATCCCAATTTTGAGTACCCGACCTGCAAGCCACCATATTCACCACTTCACATCACTCCGGCGTGATTGAACGTGACTGAACCGTTCAGTCACAGCAAACGGCTCAAACACAAAAAGATACAAGGCTGTGATTGTGTGATTGGGGAAAAGGCAACAATTTGGGTAGGGATATGTTTTTTACCTAAATCAGCGCCGTCACTTCTGGTTTTTCATTGCCTCATTGTAGCAGGCGCGGCAGAGCGGTTCGTATTCATCTTTCTCGCCCAAAAGCACACGACGCTCGTCGGCCACAATGCGATGGGAAACATAAGCGAGGTCGCCACATTTCACACAGATGGCGTGCACCTTCGTGACGTCTTCGGCCACGGCACAAAGTGCCGGCATCGGTCCGAACGGTTGGCCTTGAAAATCCATATCCAGCCCGGCTATAATCACACGCTTGCCCTGATTGGCCAAAGTGGTGCAGACTTCGACAAGACCTTGGTCGAAAAACTGCGCTTCGTCAATGCCCACCACATCGGCCTCGGCGGCCAGCAACAGAATGGAAGCGGCAGCCTCGACAGGTGTGGACGCAATGGAAGTGGCATCGTGCGACACCACATCGGCTTCACTATAACGGGTGTCAAGGGCCGGTTTGTATATCTCGACTTTCTGGCGGGCAATGCGGGCACGACGCAAGCGGCGGATGAGTTCTTCGGTCTTGCCCGAAAACATCGAACCGCAAATCACCTCTATGCGGCCACGCCGCACACTATGTTCTTGAAATAATTGCATAAGATGTCGTTGTTGGAGGATAAATGCAAATTTATGGCATTTTGCCCAAAAGACCAATTGGCCCAAGGCATAACTGTAAGCGGACCGGCTTTTCACTACAAAAAAACGGATATGCCTCGGACTTAGCCGGACATATCCGCTGGAGTATTTCAGGCGGCCGTCATCTGAAGACGGCCTCTGTGTGACGAAGGATTAGAACATCTTGTCGGGATAAACACCGTCGGCAGCCAGTTTCTCAAACTTGGCCACTACCTCGGGACGGTCTTCGGGATAGGTCACACCGAACCACTTAGAGGTGGTGTCGAGCACTTCGCAGGTGGCCACGCCGTCTTTGATGAGTTTGTCGACCATCAAAGGAATGAAGAACTCGCTCTTGAGGTTTTCCATATTCTTGGGCTCAGAGAGGAAGGCCTTGAAGAACTCGTTGCTGTGGGCGAAGTAGTCGGGAGTGAAGCCCCAGAAGTTCATTGACACGGGAGTGGTGTCGGGGATGGCAACCCACTGGTCGTTGTCGTCAAGATATTTCACCACGCCGTCGAAGCGCTGTATCTTAGTGCGCTCAACCACAGAGCTGAGGTGATGGTTTTCGTCGTATTCGCAAACGCCACGGCTCACGGTGCCGCTTTCAGAGAGCGTATTGTCTACGCGGAAGCCTACCATAGCATATTTGCCTGTGCTGCCTTCGGGGAGGTTGCTGAGGAACTTGCCCATCACTTGGAAAGCATCGCGATCGTAGAAGTCGTCGCAGTTGATGACGGCAAAGGGCTCTTTAATCACGTCCTGTCCCATCATGACGGCATGGTTTGTACCCCAAGGTTTGGTACGACCTTCGGGACAAGTGAAGCCTTCGGGCAGCGCGTCGAGACTTTGGAACACCACTTCGCAGGGGATGTGGCCTTCATATTTGGCGAGCACCTTCTCACGGAAGTCCTGCTCGAAGTCTTTACGAATTACAAACACGAGTTTGCCAAAGCCGGCCTGGATGGCATCGTAGATAGAATAGTCCATAATGGTTTCGCCATGAGGGCCAAGGCCGTCGAGCTGCTTCAAGCCGCCGTAACGGCTTCCCATACCTGCAGCTAAGAGGAACAAAGTAGGTTTCATTGGTATTAAGTTTTAGAGTGTATGTGTTCTTTACCGCAAAACTACAAATTTAAAAGTTGTCGTACAAGAATTAACGGTAAATCTTCTCAGTATGAGGGAGAACAATGGCCGTTCATGACATTTATGGCCGCTTATAGCCTTCGAGAAGCATCCGGTCGGCCTCGGCCTTCATCTCTTGAGGCACGTGGTCGCCAAGCTGGTCAAGGAAGTGGGGCATCTCGCGGGCATAAACTTCGGCCATGCGCTGGCGGACACCAAAAAGAGTGGAATAGCGCACATTGGCCAGACGATCGCACATCTTCAGGAAAGGAGCGCCTTTCACGGCACGGATTCCGGCATAATAGTTGTCGCCGGCCCGCTCGTCGCGGGTGCGGCCCTTGTCGTTGGTCAAGGCGTAGACCAGTTCTGCGGCATAGCTGACATCTATCCGGCAACCCAACGCGTTGAGTTGAGTGAAAATCTTCTTGAGATCATTATAAGTCACACGGGCGTCTTCGATGGTATCGTGAAACCAAGCAGCGGCATAGAATGTGTCCATCTCTTCAGGGTCAGCGACAACGAGATGACCAAACCGAGTGACATAGGAGGCCGTCAGGCGCAAATGAAAGGCATAGGGCAGGCCGTCGCCATAACTTTGATTGACATCGGCATGTATTTGAGCGGCCTTTTGAGCAATCTGTTCAATAAAAGGCTCACGCAGAAGATAATGCTTGAAGAAATCGTCTGCTTTCATCGATAATACATTTTATAGAAAGACGTTATTGGGCATACCAAGCGACTACGGCCTCGGCACAACGCTCGCCGTCGATGGCCGCCGAGACAATGCCACCGGCATAGCCCGCCCCTTCGCCACAAGGATAAAGACCGGCGAGGTCGGGATGGCTTAAGGTCTCGGGATGACGCACAATGCGCACAGGCGAGGACGTGCGGGTTTCCACGCCTATGATAATGGCTTCATTGGTGAGGAAACCCCGACAGCGTCGGCCAAACTGATTGAAACCGTCACGCAGACGCCGCGACACAAAGTCGGGCATCCAGAAATGAAGCGGCGACGAGACGAGGCCGGGAGAATAGCTGGACTTGGGGAGGTCATAACTCAAACGGCGGTTGACAAAATCGGCCATACGCTGAGCTGGTGCGGTCTGACTGCGTCCACCCTGGAGCCAACAGGCCTTTTCGAGGGCTTCTTGAAAATACATCAGGCGCAAAGGGTTGTCCACGTCGTCGAAATCGGGATGGGTTGTACGGAAAGCCTCATCGGCCATAGCTTCCACCATAAAAGGACGCAACTCTCCGTCGAGGTCGTCGGGGCGTGTCTCGACCACCATACCAGAATTGCTCCATGCCGAGCCGCGATTAGAGGGGCTCATGCCGTTGACCACCACCTGCTCGGGTCCACTGGCAGCCGGCACAACGAAACCGCCCGGGCACATACAGAAACTATAGACGCCACGGCCTTCGCTTTGCGCTACATAACTGTATTCGGCTGCCGGCAACCAGCGGCCACGGCCTTGGCGACTGTGATATTGAATGCTGTCTATCAAAGCCGAAGGATGTTCCAGACGAACACCGACGGCGATGCCTTTTGCCTCTATCCGTATGCCGGAATGATGGAGATAGCGATAGACATCTCTGGCCGAATGACCGGTGGCGAGAATGACCGGTCCCTCCCATTCTTTGCCACTTTGGGCCCGCACGCCACACACCTTTCCGGTTTGTTGCAAGAGAGCATCCACTCGGGTTTCGAAATGCACCTCACCGCCCGAAGCGATGATTTGGCGGCGCATAGACTCGATGACTCGCGGCAGACGGTCGGTGCCAATGTGAGGATGGGCATCTATGAGTATGTTGGTGCTGGCGCCGTGCTGGCAAAACACGCGCAAGATGCGCTCCACATTGCCGCGCTTCTTTGAACGCGTGTAGAGTTTGCCGTCTGAAAAGGCGCCGGCACCACCTTCACCAAAAGAATAGTTGCTCTCAGGATTGATGGCGTGTTGACGGGAAATGGCAGCGATGTCTTTTCGTCGCTCATGCACGTCTTTGCCGCGTTCCAGAACGATGGGCCTCAAGCCCAGTTCTATCAGACGCAAAGCCGCAAAAAGTCCACCGGGGCCGGCTCCCACCACAATCACAGACCTGGCTTGCGACACATCGGGATAGACAATCGGCTGGAAGTCCAAAGCCGGGGCAGGCTCGTTGATATAGATATCGACGGTCAGATTGACCATCACTTGCCGCTGCCGGGCGTCGATGCTGCGGCGACGAATACGCATATCTTTGATGGTGCGGGCATCGATGGCGAGTTCTTGAGCCACATAGCGGCGCAACTCACTTTCTTCGCAGGCCGTACGGGGAACGACCCTGACACTGAGTGTCTGTAGCATAAGACTAAGATAGAGGAAAACGGTTTAACCAAACAAAGCTCTAAGAGCTTCTTCCACGCGATGCACGGGGACAATCTCAATATTGTAGGCTTTCACATCCAGGCCTTTCATATTGGCATCGGGCACAATAATACGACTGAAACCCAGTTTGCACGCCTCGGCTATGCGGCCGGTGATGCGGGTGACGGGTCGTATCTCGCCACTAAGGCCAACCTCGCCGGCCATACAGACATCGCGCGGAATGGCCGTATCGACATTGCTCGAAAGCACCGAAGCTATGACCGAAAGATCGATGGCCGGGTCGGCCACTCTGATGCCGCCGGCAATGTTCAAGAAGACGTCTTTCTGGGCCAGCTTAAAGCCGACGCGTTTTTCCAAGACGGCCAACAGCATATTGAGGCGACGAAGGTCGAAACCCGTGGCCGAGCGTTGTGGTGTGCCGTAGGCCGCCGTAGAGACAAGGGCTTGGGTCTCGATGAGGAACGGTCTGATGCCCTCAATGGCCGAGGCAATGGCCACACCGCTCAGTTCGTCATTGCCTTGCGTGAGCAAGAGTTCAGAGGGATTGTCGACAGGTCTCAGACCGTCAGAGAGCATTTCATAGATGCCCAACTCGGAAGTGGAGCCGAAACGGTTTTTGATGCTGCGCAAGATGCGGTAGAGATAGTGACGGTCGCCTTCAAACTGCAACACGGTGTCGACGATGTGCTCCAAAATCTTCGGTCCGGCAATGGCGCCTTCTTTGGTGATGTGTCCGATGAGCACTACCGGCACCCCACTCTCTTTGGCATACTTCAAGATAGCCGTGGTGCACTCTCGGATTTGGGTCACTGCTCCGGGGGATGCCTCGACAGCCTCCGACGAGATGGTCTGGATGGAGTCTATCACCACAAGGTCGGGCTTCACCTCTCCAATGTGACTGAAGATTTGCTCCAAACGGGTTTCGCACAGCAACAGGCAACTCTCGCCTCCACCGCTCAATCTGTCGGCACGCAATTTGATTTGTCGCTCACTCTCTTCGCCGCTCACATAGAGCACCCGTTTGCCGGTGAGGTGCATGATGGTCTGTAGCAGCAGCGTGGATTTTCCTATGCCGGGTTCACCGCCCAACAGGATTAACGAGCCGGGAACAATGCCGCCACCGAGCACACGGTCGAGCTCGGCATCGCCGGTTTTGATGCGTGGTTCTTCGGCAGCCTGAACGTCACCCAGCGCCACCACTTTGGGGTCTCGCCGGGTCAAAGACGACAATGCGCCTGCAGCCTTGCCTTCAGAAGCGGCAGCGGCCGGGCGCACCTTAATTTCGCGGAATGTGTTCCAAGCACCGCAAGCGGGACAGCGTCCCACCCATTTGACGGACTCTTGTCCACACTCACTGCACACATACATGGTCTTGTCTTTTGCCATTGCGGAGTGTCTATTCAAGTTCTCCCAATTCCTTTCGCCAAGCCGCCAGCTCGTTGCGCAGTTGCTTCAGGTCGTGAATGACCTCGGCAGTCTGCACCTCACCGCTGTGGTTTTTCTTCAAGACCTCACGTGCTGCGGCAATCTTGAGACCGCGCACTTTGACGAGATTGTGCACAAGGCGCACCTGTTCGAGATCGTCTTTGGTGTAACGTCTGGCCTTGCCGCCGGTTTTCTTGGGCGAGATTTGGGGAAACTCTTTTTCCCAAAAACGGAGCGTACTTTCGGCCACACCGAACTGCTCGGCGACTTCTCCGATGGAATAGAATTGCTTGAGGTCTTTGGATTGGTTAATCATAATCGGCGAATATCGGAAGGTGGATTTATTGCTCGAAGACGTTTTCTATCTCCACGACATAGACATCGTGCAGGCCGCCTCCGGGTTTGTCGTGATACCAACGCTCGAGCGAGGCTTTGTCGATGAAACCGTCGGCAGTCAGGCGTGTCTTGTAGAGTTTGCGGCCTTCGATGGTGAGACGGGCCTGTTCAAAAGACACATTGCCGCTTGGCGTGGCCACGGGGCGCAGTCCGGTTTCTTTCACCTTGTCGTAGTCGCGGCCCGACTTGGTGCCGCAGAAGTTCAGTATCTCTTTGTCTGCCTGGCCAAAGAAGGTCAAGGTGAGGCGGTCGTTTTGCTCCACAAAATCGTGGGTATATCTTTCAGGCCGTATGAAGACAAAGGCGACAGGTTTGCCCCAAAGGAAACCCACGCCGCCCCAAGAGGCCGTCATGGTGTTGAAGTGTTGGATATCGCCGGCCGTAATCAGCATCCATTCTTTACCAATAATGCTGATGATGTCTTCTTTGGCCAGCCGTGAAAGGCCTGTCTGTTTCATGTGTTTGTGATTTTTAGGGTCGTGACATAGGGCCGCAGCCTATCTTCTGCAAAGATAGTGCAAGGTGAGCGCAATGAAGATTTCTTCAATTGCCGAGCCGCAGCCTATCTTCTGCAAA
>JBJFGJ010000032.1:53364-63965 GCA_051892575.1 Alloprevotella sp.
GAGCGCAATGAAGATTTCTTCAATTGCCGAGCCGCAGCCTATCTTCTGCAAATATACGCAAAAACTCACGCTTATTGCATTTGCGGGCCTCAAAAACGACAACACGGCAGAACTGTGTCAATCACAGTCTGCCGTGCGGATGAGTTTCTTGGGGAATAGTCTGTTTAGGCTTCTCCTTGGGGCAATACAGAAACGACGCTGCGGTCAGCTTTACCGCGTTTGAAGTTAACTACGCCGTCAACGAGGGCATAAAGCGTGTGGTCGCTGCCCATACCTACGTTCTTGCCGGGATGATGTACAGTACCGCGCTGACGCACGATGATGTTGCCAGCGATGCAGGTCTGGCCACCCCAAATCTTAACGCCTAATCTCTGTGAAGCCGATTCGCGGCCGTTCTTAGAACTACCAACACCTTTCTTATGTGCCATTTTTCTGAGTCTTTAATAGGGTTAAGCGATTACTTGTTTAATTGTCAGTTGAGTGTACTGGTGGCGATAACCATTCAGTTTGCGATAGCCTTTGCGACGTTTTTTGTGGAAAACGAGCACCTTGTCGCCCTTCACGAGGGGATCAATCACTTCGCATACTACTTTGGCGCCGGCTACGGTAGGAGCACCTACGGTAATCTGGCCGTTGTTGTCTACCAACAACACTTTCTCAAATTCAACAGTCTGACCGCCTTCGGCCTCGGCCATATGGTTGACGAAGAGCTTTTTGCCTTCCTCGGCCTTGAACTGCTGACCGTTAATCTCTACGATTGCGTACATTATTATATATGTGTATAAACGGGTTTTACCGGGAGGCGGACTGCACCCGCAGTCTCTTGTTTAGCCCCTTCGGCCTCTAAACGCGGGGGCAAAATTACAATATTTTTTTCAACTGCAAGCCCAAACGCCTTCTTTTTTTGCTCTTTACAAAATAATATTGGGAGAGAAATTCGCTTCTCTCCCAATATCTTTAATGTATTATCTTATGGTTGCACTTATTTCACCAGCACCTTCTGGCCGTTGATGATATA
Organism: Alloprevotella sp.; assembly: GCA_051892575.1. Lineage (GTDB taxonomy): Bacteria > Bacteroidota > Bacteroidia > Bacteroidales > Bacteroidaceae > Alloprevotella. Next base: position 54,383 of record JBJFGJ010000032.1, read on the forward strand.
AATGCCACCCTTCGACACGCCCTTGACGCGACGGCCGCTGAGGTCTACGATGATGGTTTCGCCGGCCTTGCCTTCTGAGAGGGCTTCGCCAATGCCATCTACCACGTTCTTCTTGTAGACCACTTTCACCGTCACATTGTCGGCCACGGCAGTGAGGGCATCGGCGCCTTCAATCTGCTGCAGGGTATAGTTGTCGATGGTGGGGGCGTTGAGCACGTAGGCCTCGCCTGCCTTCACCATAGCTTTGGTTTGAGCGGCTACAGCCACGTCGTCTTCGTCGACATACTGAATGATCACGTCGAAATAGGGCTGCACGAAGTATTCATATACTCTGTAAGGATGCCCAGGATCGTTCCAGCCTACGAGGGCGCCATTGGCAAGGCCATCCCAGCAAACGCCGTTTGCGCCTTTAATCTTAAAGGTGCCATCAGCGTTTTTGCTGAAGGTCCAGGTCTCGCCTGTAGCCGACAAGGTCGGCGCCGTGGCAGTCGTAGTCATTGAAGGCACATAGAGACCTACGAGGTCGTTCTTAACCTTAAAGCCGCTACCGGAGGCTTCGAGGGTCCATACGGTATAGGGGTCGGCACCGTCAGCCACACTCTTGACCGAATAAACGGTGTTGTCTGTGGGTACAACGCGGCGATAGCCGTAACGCTCGGCGTGGGCGTCATAAATCACATAGGTCTTGCCGGCTTCAACGGCATCGACAGCATCGCCGAGTTTCTTCACACCGAAGTGACCGGTGGTGGAATAAACGGCATTGATGATGGTGTCTTTATCCAACGTCATAGTGGCACCGTCGGTCTGATCGGCAGAGACGAGTGTAAAATAGGGTACTTCGGGCAAGGCCACCGTATAGGCGTCGCCTACGCGAGAGGCATCTTCAACCACATCAACCATGGCACCATTTTCGGTGCGACAGATGGTCTTCACGGCATAGGCCAGGCGCTGATAAATCACGATCATCGTGTTGCCTTCTTCGATGACGGTCTTCGCCGTGTAGTTTTTGATTTCGGGGCAAAGCGGCGTCATTTCGGTCTCGTTTTCGGGCACGCTGCGCTTGAAGCTGCCGAGTGAGTTACCTCCTTCATCTTCGCAGTTGAAGGTCACGACCTTGACGGGAATGATGGTCCAGGCGGCACCTTGCAGGCGGACGGCATTGGCACCACCAACAGTAGAACCGGAACTGATGACGGAAGGCTCTGTGCCGGAGTTGGCGGGCACGGGGAACATATTCTTGCCGGCAGAGGCAAAGGTGAAGTCGCCTTCGTCGATGTTCCAAACCAGCGTCTGCACGGTTTCGGCAGTGGCCATGGCTACAGGATAGCCCACTTTGCCAGTGGCAGCAGAGGCAGGTGCGCCAATATAGCGGCCGGTCTCTACGTTCTTGAGCGCGAGCGTGTCAAGACCGTCGGCACCCATCTTGGTGCTGGTCACTTCCCAGGCGGTGTTGGCCCACACGTCGGTGGAGTGGCGCAGATTGGCACTGGTGCCATCATCCACGATAGAACTGTTTTCAAACCCGTCTACCGAGCAGACAAACTGATAGGTCTTGCCGACTTCGGGCACGCCGAGTGACTGTTTGAAGGCAGCGTAGGCGGCATCGAGCTGAGCAGCAAAAGCGTTGAGTTCGTCTTCTGTCATCGTGTCGAGATTGACATCGGCCACCACGGCTTGGAGAGCGACGGCTTCGGTGGCACCATAACGTCCAAGCTGCTTGTCGCTGCCGGTGTAGGTCTTGGCCTTGCTGAGCACGGCTTTCACTTCGGCTATCTTGGCGGCCACTTCGGCATTGTCCACGACCACAAACATAGGCACGCAAGTCCACATACCGCTGTTGCCGTCGGCGGGGTTGTTATATACATTGACCGCATAGCCTTGTCCGCCAAGAGAGGCATTGAGATATTTACTGGTCAGATATTTGCTGTTGATGCTATAATAATAGTTGTCGCCATTCTGGCCATAACCACTCGCATGCTGTCCCAAGAGGAAGTCATAGTGCTTGGCGGCGGCGTCATAGGTCCAGCGACCGCTCAAGGCGTCGACGATCGGCGTAGAATTGAGCGAGCCGTCGGGGAGAGCCTTGCAAACAAGGGCATAATAACCGGGGTTGGCAGGGTCTTCTTCAAAGGCCCAAAGCTGGTAGTCGTAGGCAGCGTCGCTTTCGTCTACCTGTGCGGCGGTCCAGATGATATTCACAGCAGCACCATTGCCACTCTTATCATCAATAATCGGCGAGCCTTCGCGCAACAGTTCAATGCACTTGCCGGCACGCTCACCGGTGGCGTTGGTCACCAAGCGATAATAATAAGGAGTTTCGGCGGTCGAAGACTTGGGCATCACCATACCTTGAGGCTCACTGCCTTCGCCCATATAGTCCTTATTATAGAGGTAGCCGCCATAGTTGAGCAGCACGCTGTCGGCCGTAATGCGCTGACAGAAACTGGTGAAATCTTTTTTGTTTTTGGGCGTCCATCCGGCCTCGGCAATAGCAATCAGACGGGGCAGAGCGAGATATTCCATATACTCGCGGTCTGAGACGTGTTCGGTCCAGAAGGTACCTTGCACACCGGTGTAGTATTTGGCATTCTCTGCCGTAATGTTGTCGCCGCAGGCTTCCACGTTGTAGGTTTTCTGCACATTGTCCGTACCATCACCTGCACCGGGAGGCTCGTTGGGATCAGTACTTTGCTTGCGGTTGATATAGTAGGGTCCCCAAGGTGTATAGACATTGTTGAGTTTAAGCTCGGCTGCCTTGGCTGCTGCTTGAGCAGCATCGCCCTGTGTCCAGCAGAACACTGTGGCACCCGATTGCTGGATGAGGTCGGTGTCGGCACCCGAAGCCGAAATGGCTTCGTTCCACACCACAAGTTTGCGGCCGTTGGCCTTGATGAAGTCACCCATATCTTTGATGAAGTGGCTCTGGAGGGCGCGATAGCTGGAGAGGCCGAGTTCCTGATACATGGCCTGACAGGCAGCATTGTTTTCCCATGCAGAGGTGGGACACTCATCGCCACCAATGTGGATGTATTCGTAGGGGAAGAGTTCCATCAACTCCGAGAGGATGTCTTTGCAAAACTGCACGGCAGCCGGGTTGGCCACATTGAGCACATCGGAAGAGATACCGCCGTCAATCCATACTGAGCGTGCGGCGTTGGGGTTGCAGCTGAACTCCGGATAGGCCACGAGGGCAGCAGTGAAGTGACCAGGCATATCAATTTCGGGGATGATTTCGATATGACGCTCTTTGGCATAGGCCACCACGTCTTTAATCTGCTCCTGGGTGTAGAAATAGGGGCCGTAAGGCTTGTTGATCCAATATTGTCCCTGTTTCATATCGGTGAAACGGCTGTTGGGAGCAATGCTGGCCACGCTGGTGAGCTTGGGATACTTCTTGATTTCCACACGCCATCCCTGGTCGTCTGAGAGGTGCCAGTGGAAGCGGTTCATCTTGTAGTAAGACATCACGTCGAGCATACGTTTCACTTCGTCGACGGTGAAGAAGTGGCGCGACACGTCGAGCATGAAACCACGATAGCTGAAGCGCGGCTGGTCTGTGATGTTCACCACCGGCAGGGCATAGCTGGTGACGGCGGCGTCTTGCTTGCCGGCCATCACGTTGGCGGGCAACATCTTCTTCACACTCTGGAAGGCGAAGTAGAGGCCGATGGGCGCACTGGCTTCAATGCTCACGCCGGTGGCGGTCACGTTGAGTTTGTAGCCGTCTTCAACTCTGTCGGCAGAATAAGCCACGTTGAAGAGAGCATCGGTGGCAGCATTGTCCACGCTGGCCGTGTAGCCCGTGGCGGCGTTGAAGGCCTCCACAAACTTGGTCACCTCAGCGGCCATCTCGTCAGAGAGTCCCGAAGTGGCAATCTTGAATTGTTGTGGCAAGACCAACTCTCCCGTACCTGTTGTCATGCTCAAAGGCGTCGGGGTGAGGTTTACAAACTGCTGGGCTGCCGCAGCAAAGGGCAGACACATCAACAGCATAAACAGTCCGAGTAATCTGTTTTTCATAGAAACAAATAAGGTTGTAAAGAATGAATGAATAAAAATGTTTTCAGGGGATAAAGCGCACGGCACGCCTGCACCGCACACATATAAATATATTAGATGGGGCAAATATACAACATATTCGTCAAACCGAGCAAGCATAAGCCCGTCAAAAAACGCCGAGGCCGGCGTAGAAGGGCGTAGAAGGTCGGGCTGTCGGAAAAATATGCTTAACTTTGCATAAAATACTATGTCAACAATCCGTCAAAATTCGTTTCGTGCCTGGCTGTTGGCGTCTCGCCCCAAGACGCTCACGGCGGCACTCATCCCGGTGATCACGGCGTCGGCCTTGGCCTATAGTCATTGTACTTTTCGCTGGGTGCCGGCCGTCTTGTGCGTGGCCTTTGCCGCACTGATGCAAGTGGCGGCCAATTTCATCAACGACCTTTTTGATTATCTCAAAGGCACCGACGGTCCCGAGCGACTCGGTCCGAAACGGGCCTGTGCCCAAGGCTGGATCAGCGTAGGGGCCATGCGTATAGGCATTGGCGCCACGTTGGTCTTGGCCTGCAGTGCCGGTCTTTGTCTGCTTCCCTTTGGCGGCTGGACGTTGTTGCTGCTGGGGGCTGCCTGTGTAGTTTTCGCCTTTCTCTACACCACGCTGTTGAGCTATTGCGGCTTCGGCGACGTGCTGGTATGGGTGTTTTTCGGCTTTGTTCCGGTGGCGGGCACTTACTATGTCCAAGCGGGCAGTTTCCCGGCCGAGGTGTGGTGGCTGGCTGCGGCTTGTGGGTTGGCGACCGACACGCTGCTCGTACTCAATAACTTCCGCGACCGCGACACCGACCGCACGGCCGGCAAGCGCACCATCATCGTGGTTTTGGGTGAGCGTTTCGGCAGTCTGTTCTACCTGGGGCAAGGCGTGGCGGCCTATCTGTGTGTGGCGGCTCTGACGCTTTATGGTTATCGCTTTGCCGCCGTCTTGCCGGCTGTCTATCTCATCCCCCACTCTCTGACCTGGCGCACAATGGTACGCATTGACCGCGGCGTGGCCCTCAACCGCATCTTGGGACAGACGTCGCGCAACATGCTCTTTTTTGCCTTGCTCGTGGCCGCGGGCTTGTTGCTGAAGTGACCGGCGGCACCCCAACCCTTACGCGAAACAAAGGGGCGCGAAAAACCATGCAACTCTGCACGATTTGACCAAAATGGCCCATTTCATCGCAGATTTTCGATGTAGAGTTGGCCCTTCAAACCTTGCACGACTCTGCACAATCCCTTCACAAACCCTCACCGAAGCATCGTTATCGTCTTCATTCCACAGCGTTTTCTTTTCAGGCTTACATTAAAAAACCACACGAAATGTGGCCAGTGGTTAATAAAGTTGCTAACTTTGGCTTGTCAACCTGCGCAAGTGCGCCAATTACATCACAGTTAACCTCTCATTTTCTTCTCGTTTATTATTTATTTCATCTCATATTCTTTACCATGAACACACATCGCAAAACAAACGTCAACCGTTGTGCGAAGGTTGCTTTGGCCTTGCTGCCCGTGTTGGGTTTCCAGGCGCCGGCCTTGGCTGCACAATGGACACCGGCAGTCACGCCGACAGTGGCCGTGGCCGAAGCTGACCTCATCAAAGACGTCCGCCTCATCAATCCCACCACAGTCGAAGTGATCTATGCCGACGGCAAAATGATGACGCTCGATTTCTACGGCGAAAACATCTTCCGCGTATTCCGCGACGATGCGGGCGGCATCTTGCGCAATCCTGTGGCCACGCCTCCGGCTCAGATTTTGGTGAACAATCCGCGACGCGCCACGGGTGGCGTGCAGGTGGGCAAGGCACAAAACGTCTTCCAAATCAAGACGCCGCGCATCACCGTGTCGCTCAACAGCCAAAACGCGCTCATGTCGGTAGCCGACAATCAGACGGGCGAAACCATCTTTGAAGAATGTGCCCCGGTGGCCATCGACAAGAGCAAAACCCAGCTCACCCTGACCTGCCGTCCCGACGAGTATTTCTATGGCGGCGGCGTACAAAACGGACGCTTCTCTCACAAAGGCCAGGCCATTGCCATCGAAAACACCAACAACTGGGTAGACGGCGGTGTGGCATCGCCCACGCCCTTCTATTGGAGCACCAAGGGCTACGGCCTGCTCTGGCACACCTTCAAGCCCGGCCGCTACGACTTTGGTGCCACCGACGAAGACCGCGTCTTGCTCTCACATGCCGAGGGTTATCTCGACGTCTTCTTTATGGTGGACAATGGTGCTGTCGAACTGCTCAACGATTTCTATCAGCTCACCGGCAACCCGGTGCTGCTGCCCAAGTTCGGTTTCTACGAAGGCCACCTCAACGCCTACAACCGCGACTATTGGACGCCGGCCGAAAACGGTTTTATGCTGTATGAAGACGGCAAGCGCTACAACGAGAGCCAAAAAGACAACGGCGGCGTGAAAGAGAGCCTCAACGGCGAGAAAAACAACTATCAATTCTCAGCCCGTGCAGCCATCGACCGCTATCTCAACAACGACATGCCGCTGGGCTGGTTCCTGCCCAACGACGGCTACGGCGCAGGCTACGGCCAGACGTCGTCGCTCGACGGCAACATCCAAAACCTCAAGGAGTTCGGCGACTATGCCCGCTCCAAAGGCGTGGAAATTGGTCTTTGGACACAGAGTGACCTGCACCCCAAAGAGGGTATCGAACCGCTGTTGCAGCGCGACATCATCAAGGAGGTGCGTGATGCCGGCGTGCGTGTGCTCAAAACCGACGTGGCTTGGGTGGGCGCCGGCTACAGCTTCGGCCTCAACGGTGTGGCCGACGTGGGTGAAATCATGCCCTATTACGGTTCAAATGCCCGTCCGTTCATCATCTCGCTCGACGGCTGGGCCGGCACGCAGCGCTATGCCGGCATCTGGAGCGGCGACCAGACGGGTGGCGACTGGGAATACATCCGTTTCCACATCCCCACTTTCATTGGCTCGGGTCTTTCGGGACAGCCCAACATCACAAGCGACGTGGACGGTATTTTTGGCGGAAAGAACGTGCCGGTCAACGTACGCGAATTCCAGTGGAAGACCTTCACGCCCATGGAGCTCAATATGGACGGCTGGGGCAGCAACCCCAAATATCCCGAGGTGCTTGGCGAACCCGCCACATCGATCAACCGCACCTATCTCAAACTCAAGTCTGAGTTGATGCCCTACGCCTACAGCGCTGCCGCCGAGGCGGTAAACGGCCAGCCCATCATCCGGGCCATGTTCCTCGACTATCCCAACAACTACACGCTGGGCAAGGAGACGCAATATCAGTTTATGTTCGGCCCAAGCTTCCTCGTAGCACCTATTTATAAGGAGACCAAGGCCGACGCCGAGGGCAACGACATCCGCAACGGCATCTACCTGCCCGAAGGCCGGTGGGTGGACTATTTCAACGGCGACGTCTACACCGGCGGCCGACTCATCAACAACTACGCCGCACCGCTCTGGAAGCTGCCGGTGTTTGTGAAGAGCGACGCCATCATTCCGATGACCAATCCCAACAACAACCCCTCGCAGATACGGGCCGACTATCGCGCCTATGAAATCTATGCCGAGCGTGGCTGCGAATATCAGGAGTATGACGACGACGGCCTCACCCAGGAATACCTCAGCGGCCGCAACACGCGCACGCTCGTGGGCACCGACGTCAACAAAGACAAGCTCACCGTGACCATCGAGCCCACCATTGGCGAGTTCCAAGGCTTTGAGCCCAACAAAGAGACCGAACTGCGCATCAACGTGTCTGCCACGCCCAAGAAGGTGAACGCCCAAGTGGCCGGCAAGAGCGTGAAACTCGCTCAGGTCAACTCTCGCGAGGAGTTTGACAAAGGCCAGGACGTGTGGTTCTACGACGCTGCGCCCAACCTCAACCGCTTCGCCACACGCGGCAGTGCGTTTGAAAAGGTGCAGATAACCAAAAATCCGCAACTGCTTGTCAAGCTCGCTCCCACCAACGTGAGCGAAAACCAGGTGGAAGTGACCGTGCAGGGCTTTGCCTTCTCTCCGGCCGATCCCTTGCGCAAGTCTTCCGGCCAGCTTGCTGCACCGGCAGTGAAATTTGCCGACGAAGGCATCGAACCGTTTGCCCTCACTCCCTCTTGGGCTCCCGTGGCCAATGCCGACTATTATGAAGTGGAATTCGGCGGTATGGTCTACTCCACCATCCGCGACTGCGCCTTCACCTTCGACGGCCTCACCGCCGAAACGGCCTATACCTTCAAGGTGCGTGCCGTCAACAAAGATGGCTACAGCGACTGGACCGAAGCCGGTGCCCAGACCAAGAGCAACCCGCTTGAATTTGCCATCAAGGGCATCAAGGCCACCGCAACCTGTGAAGACCAGGGCGGACAAGGCATTAACAAACTCTTCGACTTCGACGAGAAGTCGAACTGGCACACCAAGTGGGGCAAGGGCGAGGCCGTGCCGTTTGAAGCCACTCTCGACCTCCGCGCCGTCAGCCAGCTCGACCGTCTGGTCTACATACCGCGCGAAGACGCCGGCAACGGCACACTGCTCAAAGGCACCATCTGCTACAGCTCCGACCGCCAAAACTGGAGCGCTCCCGTAGCCTTCGAGTGGGGCCGAAACGGCGAGCACAAGACCTTCACCTTCGAGGGCAACCCCAAAGCCCGCTATGTGAAAATGGCCGTCAGCGAAGCCGTGGGCAACTTCGGCTCGGGTAGCGAAATGTACGTCTTCAAGGTGGCCGACACCGAGAGCTTTATCCAGGGCGACATCAACCGCGACAAGCGCATCGACGAAAACGACCTGACCTCTTACATGAACTACACCGGCCTGCGTCGCGGCGACGGCGACTTCGACTACATCAGCCTCGGCGACATCAACGGCAACGACCTCATCGACGCCTACGACATCTCCGTGGTGACCACCGAACTCGACGGCGGCGTGCGCAACTCGACCGACCACGTCAAGGGCAGCCTCATCCTCACACCCGACAAGAAGACCTTCGCCGCCGGCGACGTGATTGCCATCAAAGTGAGCGGCAAGGGCCTGCACTATGTCAACGGTCTGAGCTTCGCCCTGCCCTATCAGACAGACGAACTCGAATACGTCGGCACTGAACTGGTGGGTATGAAAGACATGGTCAACCTCACCTACGACCGTCTGCACACCAACGGCCAGAAGGCCCTCTATCCCACCTTCGTGAACAAGGGCAACAACTTCTTGCTCGACGACGGCGACAACGACCTCTTCGTCATCAAGTTCAAGGCCAAGAAAGCCGGCAAGTTCAACCTCAAGGCCAAAGACGGCATCCTCGTAGACCGCAACCTCGGCACGGTGAGCTTCTAAGCCTGCCTTACCGTAGGACAAAATAGTTTCATTCACCGGGAACGCCCCTCATGGGGTTGTTTCCGGTGAATGTTTTTTGTCTGGAAGAAAGCTTTGCGTACAAAACACCCGGTCGGCCGTGACAAGATTGGTGTGAAATGGCGGAGGGGAACCACGGGGAGGCGATGGACATACTTACCATATGGTTCCCGGAGTACGGCCCCTATTCCGCGAGCTGCGGGAATAAGGA
>JBJFGJ010000033.1:0-5437 GCA_051892575.1 Alloprevotella sp.
TGAGTCTGCAATGGTCTTTTTATAAAGAGACCCAAGATAGCTATTATGGTGATTATGATATGAAATTCAATATGGTATCTATGAAGATGCCCTTCAGCCTTGGCTATCAGTTTAATCTGTCGGATGGCCAAATAGCCTTGGCTCCTTACGCCGGTTTGGATTTGCGTTTAAACCTTTTCGGCCAAATGAAAAAAACTTATGATGATGATGATGATGGTGAAAAATGGGATGTCTTCGATAAAGACGATATGGGTAAGGACGATAAATGGAAACGCTTCCACGTGGGATGGCACGTTGGTGCCAAATGCACCTTCAGCCAAAAGTTCACCCTGGGCGTAGCCTATGGCGCAGATTTCTCTGAAATTGCGAAAAAAACGAAGTGCAACTCTTTCCGCATTTCAGCGGCAGTTCGTTTCTGACATAAGTGATAGGACCCTTTCAATATCCATTTAAGAGGATAGAAGGGTATAAGTGACAGTGAATATGAGATGATCTTATGTCTCTCTCGCACTACCAGCTTGGATAGCTTTCGTTTAAGGAATCTTCCAAGCTGGTGTTTTTTGTGTCAAATCGTGTATGTGCATCCCTTTACATTCTGCACATCGTGGCGTTTGTTACCACAATTCGGCTGTCTGTTGTCACTTGCTTGGAGCGTCTGCAAGCAATCGGCAAATTTGCATCGTCAAACCTCCACACGGAGACGACACTAGATGTTTAACCCTAAAACTTTAAGTGTAATGAAAAAGGTATTTATCGTTGCAGCAGTTTGCGCCGCTTTCGGTTTCAACACTGCCAAGGCTCAAACCGACACCACAACCATCGAGAACAATCAAATGGCCGCCTGCATCAGTCAGGAACCCTTCAAGGCCATCGAGACCGACTCTCTGCCCCAAGCCATCAAAGAGACACTGGCCACGACCTACAAAGACCTGACCGTCAAGGCCGCCTACGTGAAAGAAGAAGAGGGTGTGAAAACCTTCAAGGTCACGCTCGCCGACGCCGACGACAAGACCATCGATGTGATCTTCAACGAAAAAGGCGAAGCCCTACCTGCAGAAAATCAAAACTAATCACGCGAGAAGAAATAAGGTTGTATGAGTTCGCGCCCCACTACCCGAAGCCAACGGCTGCGGTGGTGGGGTTTTCTTTTGCGCGTGCACCGGTCAGAAGGCCAGGTGGAGCAATAGGGGGAAATGGTCGCTGAACCCGCCGGCATATTGCGTGCCGAGGTAGGTGCGCCGGGGCTTCACTCCGCCATGACGGGCGTCTTTGGTGCACAGGAAAGGTGGCGCAAAGATTTGGCAGGCTTGTGGTGTGACGTGGAGCGAAGACTCAGGTCGCAACAACGCACCCGAGACAAACATCTGGTCCAGACGGTTCCATTCGCCCCTATATTTATAGGTGCCTTCTATGCCGCCCGAGGCCGTGAGATGGTCGGCCATGGCATAATAGGCTCTGACGTCGGCAGAGGGCCAAGCGGCGGTTTCGGGCAGGGGCAAAGGTCGAAGGCCAAGGGCAATGGAGGGGTCGGTGGCGGCATCGTTGAAGTCGCCCATGATGATGGCATAAGGGGTAGCGCGACGACTCAAGGCACTGTCAGCCAACCAGCGCACCCGCTCTACCACCCGACGCCGGTAGTCGGTGGCCGCACGCAGTCCGCCCAGGCGACTCGGCGCATGACACACGAAGACTTCGAGCGTGTCGGCCGTAGGCAGAAGGCCGCTGACGTGGAGGATGTCGCGGGTGGGACGGCCATATTCTTTGGGTGGTTCCACACTGACGGCCTTTACGGCTATGGGGCGGAAACGCAGTGGCTGATAGAGCAACGCCACATCGATGCCACGCACGTCGCGGCTGTGGGTCACGACAAAATCATAGCCCAAACGGGCCAGACGCGTGCGGTGGCAGAGATCGTAGACCACAGAGTCGTTTTCCACCTCACAAAGTCCCACGAGCGCCAAAGGTTCGGCCCCACCGGCTGAGGCGATGACACGGGCCAGACGCGAGAGTTTGGTGCGATAGCGGCGGGTGTCCCATTGTCGCTCGGCCGTGGGCAGAAACTCGTAGTCGTCAAAGCCGGCATCGTGGCAGGTGTCGAAGAGGTTTTCGACATTGTAGGTCATCACGCCAAAGGGCCGCGTCTGTCCGCAGGCACAGCCAATGAGGGCGACCAGACATACAGCCGCCACAAAGAAACGCAGCCGATGACTATTCATGGTGATAGGGTTCGCCGCGCAAGATGGTCATGGCGCGGTAGCATTGTTCGACGAAAAAGAGGCGCACCATCTGATGGGAGAACGTCATGCGCGAAAGTGAGAGTTTCTCCCGCGCAGCGGCATAGACGGCCGGCGAAAAACCGTATGGACCACCCACCACAAAGACCAGTCGCCGGGCCGAGGCCGTCTGCAGGCGGTCGAGATAGGCTGCAAACTCCACCGAGCGCCACTCTTTGCCGCCCTCGTCGAGCAAGACGACGTGATCGGCCGGAGTGACAGCCTTCAGGATGAGTTCGCCTTCGCGCACCTTCTGCACGTCGGGCGTCATGGCCTTGGTGTTTTTGAGTTCGGGAATGACCTCGATGTCAAAGGGCACATAGTGGCGCAACCGCGAGACGTAACGGTCGGTGAGTTGCTCGATGAGCGCATCGTTGGTCTTTCCCACCACAAGCAGGCAGATTTTCATAGTCGAATGTTTTTGAACGGGAGGGGCATATCAAAACATTGACGGCCCCAAAAACGATAGATTGTCTTTGGGGCCGCAATATGTCGGGGAGGATATTTTTATTTCGTGGCTTTGCGAGTGCGGCGTTTGGGCTTTTCGCTTTCGGCCTGAATGGTTTCGACTCCGGCCAGTTCGGGGTCAATCATGATGCGGCCGCAATATTCGCACACGATGATTTTCTTGCGCATGCGGATGTCGAGTTGGCGCTGGGGCGGAATTTTGTTGAAGCAACCGCCGCAGGCGTCGCGCTCCACATAGACAATGCCGAGGCCGTTGTGGGTGTTGTTGCGGATGCGTTTGAAGGCGGTGAGCAGACGAGGCTCGATGGTCACCTCCAGACGCTTGGCCTCTTCGCGGAGTTTCTCTTCCTCCACTTTGGTCTCGGCCGTGATTTCGTCGAGTTCAGACTTCTTCACTTCAAGGTCGTCGCGGCGGTCGGCCAGTTGCTTGGTGAGCGCGGCGATGTCAGCCTTTTTGGTTTCGAGCAGTTTCTCGGCCTCACCGATGCGCTTGTTTTGCAGTTCGATTTCGAGCGACTGGAACTCGATTTCTTTTGAGAGCATGTCAAACTCGCGGTTGTTTTTTACGTCGTTGAGTTGCGACTTGTAGCGGTCCATAATGGCCTGAGCATCGACAATTTTCTGCTGCTTGGCCTTGATGTCGTCGGTGGTTGCCGTGAGTTCTTCGTTGTATTTGGCCAGACGGGTGGAGAGGCCTTCGATTTCGTCTTCGAGGTCGCCCACTTCGAGAGGCAGTTCGCCGCGGAGGGTCTTGATCTTGTCAATCTCTGAGAGCATGGTCTGCAACTCAAAGAGGGTTTTGAGTTTCTGCTCCACCGTCATTTCGGTGGCTTCGTTTTTTGCTGTCATAATAGATAGATTATTGTGTATTATTTGTTTATTCTGTGAGATAATGCACGGGGTTTTGTTCTTTGACGGACTTGACCAGGCGCAAGCCGGGCAGAGCCTCAGCGAGCAGCCGGGCAAAGAGGTCTACGGTGCAACGCTCGCTCTGGTAGTGCCCAATGGCGGCGGTGAGGATTTCACCCTCGTAGCCCATAAAGCGGTGGTAGCCCATCTCGCCGGTGATGAAGGCGTCGGCACCTGCCGCCACGGCTTTGTCTGTCAAAAAATCACCTGCCCCGCCACAAACGGCCACGCGGGCAATCTCTCTTTCGGGCAGGGCGTTGTGCATGATGCAGGGCGTGGCAAAGCGCTCCTTCGTCCATTTGAGGAAGTCGAGAGGCGCCATAGGCTCCGGCAGCGACCCAATCACGCCACTGCCGCCTTCACCGCCTGCCATGGGGTCGAGAAAGCCGACGTTTTCAAGTCCCAACACGCGAGCCATTTCGTGGCAGACGCCGTCGGGCGCATTGTCGAGGTTGGTGTGTGCGGCATAGACGGCCACGCCGGCCTTGATGGCCTTGACGGCGATGCGTGCCACGGCGTTGCTATGGTCTATGCGCCGCAGCGGGCGGAAGAGCAACGGATGATGCGCCACGACGAGGTTGCACCCCGCGGCGACGGCTTCGTCGATAACGTCTTCGCTGACGTCAACGCACAATAAAGCCCCTGAAACCTCTACCGTCTCTGTTAATCCGATTTGCAGTCCCGCATTGTCATAGGATTCCTGCAAAGGCAGAGGCGCGTACCGTTCAAGGGCCTGGGCGACTTGAGATAAAAGCATATTATTGAATGTGTCGACGGGCTCAGGCGATATGCTTTAAGCCTGTCGGCTGCAAAGTTAGGCAAAAAAGCGGAAACTTGCAATACCTCTCGAGCCCCTTATCTGCCGCGTGCCGCCATCATTTGGCTCATTTGGCTCCTTTGCGGCGATTACATTCGCGGCAGAGCATTTGGCAGTTTTCGATGACGGTTCGTCCGCCGTCGCGCCAAGGGGTGATGTGGTCGCCCTCCATAAGGGCGATGTCGAAGGCTTTGTGGCAAAGCGGGCAGATGTGGTTTTGCCGCTCCCACACGGCCAGTTTGATGTCGTCGGGGAAGGCACGGAGGTCGAGGAAGTGCTCGTCGCCGGTGAGCACGTAGGGGATGATGCCCGTGGGCCGTTGGATTTCGCTGTCGCGCATAAGCCGTGATATTTGTTGGCCCATGGCGGCGGTGTCAAGCGCCTGGTCTTTGTAGAGGTCGTAGTATTTGGCCCAATCCACGCCTTTCATGATGCGCTTGAAGCGCTTCATGTCGAAGTTGGTCATAGCCCAGTGGAGCACGAGTTGGAAATAGGTCCAGAGGTTGTTGGCGTTGGGGTCGTGCTGGTGTTGTGCCATATAGCCCACGCGGGTTTGTGGGTGTCCCTCTCGGGTTTCGTGCTGGGCCATCCATTCGAGAGCGATCTTGAGCAAGTCTTGGCGTATGGGCACACCGGGCACGAGGTCTTTGGCCAATCGGGCTGCGGCGCAGCCGGTTTTGGAGAAATGGCGTTTGGCGTCGCTCACGAAGGGGCCGGCATAGATGGCGTTGTGTATTTCCTGGTCGTTGAGCGGTTTGCCGGCGATGTTGATGGTCTTGAACCATTCGAGTTTTTCAGACGCTTCGCCCTCGCACACGTAGACGGTGAGGGGATAGTCGAGTATGCGTCGGCGGATGTCTTCGGGCTGGTTGAAGAAGGCTTTGAAGTCTACCGAGAATTTGCCCTCCACATATTCGCAGAGCGAGAGCGTGCGCTGCTGTCCGTCCATCACTTCGTAGGGGCACTCGGC
>JBJFGJ010000034.1:0-5386 GCA_051892575.1 Alloprevotella sp.
TTCCTTTTTTACCTGCAAATGAACGTTTAGCACGCAACATATCTTTTAAGTTCATACGGTGTTTGAAGCTATCGGAGTAGAAGTACTTACCATCTTCTGTAAAGACAAATAACCCGAAATCCTCAACTACAGACTTCACGATCGCGGCATCCACACGAAGGTCAAAGGCTATCATGTTATAATCTTTGGCACTCATGTAGTTGTCTTCCTCCCTTAAGCGTTCAAGTATCATGAAGAACACACCGTATCCGGCAGCATTATGCTTCATGCGAAGACGAATGATTTTTTCGTCGTTTCGTGCGTTGCTGTCATGTGAGAAGTAGTTGGTATCATTTAGTTGCGTAGCCATAGTCAAGAACTGTTTTATTTTTCGATTATACGTATGCCGTGAACGTGTAGCATTAGTTTTCGCTTGATGCGGTAAACGTCCGTTCGCATCCCTTTCGTATCCTCAACTATCGTATTGCCATCTTTGTCGTTATAGACAAAATCAGCAATGTAGTTACAGGCACGTTCAAGCACTTTTCCATCAGCGCCATATTGTGATGGAATGAGCTCATAGGGGACCTGTTCACGCAGATTTTTGATAATTCCTGCTTGTTGCATCAGTCGCAATTCATTGGCTCGTCTGTGTTCTTTGCGTGAGGCATAGCCACCAGATTTCTGCGCGTGGTACTTGTTTTTCCCCTTACTTAAGATAACGTCCATGATGGTTAACGCGTTGTTTAAGTGAGTTGTATGCAATGAACTTCACTTGCTTGGTAGGTGGCAGCATAATCGTTGTACCTTTGCTGATGTTTCGCGCAGGCTTGGCTGCACGCTGCACTGTCTTGATTGTGCCGAAACCACGCAACAGTATAGCCTCGTCCTTAGATAGTGCCTCTGCAATAATCTCGATGATACCTTCGACTGCGTGAGTTGATTGTGAGAGAGAAAGGTTAGTTCTTTCTTCTAATTGTCTAATAATGTCTTGCTTTGTCATAATGTTTGTGTTTGTTTTTTAGTGTTGTTGAATTTGCGGTTGAGTTGTCTGTAGACGAGCCATAGCTGGCGTATGTCTTCGATTTGTCTGAGCGATTTGGGCTGTACGGCCTGCCTGGCGAGGTGGATGATGGAAGGGAGCTTGTGGATGATGACGTGGCACTGCCGGTCTGAGATCTGTTTCATGGCGATGTGGATGGTGGGTTGAGGAATGCTTGTGCGAGTTGGTCGAAGTAGAGTGTGTCTGTGGGTATGTCGTCGGATGTGGCCATTATCTGTGCGGCCATTGACTTTTTGTGGTGTATGAGGCGGTAGAGTGTGTGGTCTATGGTGTGGCGTCCGAGGAGGTAGTAGCAGGTGACGTTGTCTTTCTGGCCTATGCGGTGTGCGCGGTCTTCGCACTGGCAGCAGTCGGCGTAGGTCCACGGGAGCTCGATGAAGGCGACGTTTGAGGATGCTGTGAGTGTGAGTCCGACGCCTGCGGCCTTTATGGAGCAGATGATGAGACCTGTTCGGCCGGACTGGAAGTCGTCGACGGCTGCCTGCTTGTCGGATGCGCTGTTGCGGCCGGTGACGGTGACAGCGTCGGGGAAGGCTTGGCATAAGCGGTCGACGATGTCGTGGAGTGAGCAGAAGACGATGAGTGGTTTGCCTGAGGCGAGGAAGACTCTGATGAAGTCTATGGCTTGTGCGACTTTGCCTGTGGCGGCGAGTGAGCGCAGGGTCATGAACTTGACGAGTGCTTCCATGCGCATTTTGCGTCGGATGTCGCGGTCGGTACATTCGGTGTATTGTCTGAGGTATTCGGCGAGGTCGGCTTCTGCGAGGCTGTATTCTTCGCGGTTGGCGATGTCGACGTAGAGGTCTGTGCGTGTCTTGTCGGGGAGCTGTGTGAGGACCTTGGCTTTTTCGCGGCGTATCATGCAGCCGGAGTAGAGGCGGGAGGAGAGTTGATGGAGGTCGGCGTTGTCTGTGGCGTAGTCGGCGAGGAATTTTGATCGGCCGCCGAAGTCGGTGAGGCGTCCCATGATGGAGAGCTGTGCGACGAGGTCTTCGGGGCGGTTGACGACGGGCGTGCCGGAGAGGAGTATGCGCCACTCTTTGCCTTCGGCGATGCCGCGTGTGAAGATGGTTTGCTGTGCGGCGGGGTCTTTGACGCGGTGGGACTCGTCGATGATGACGGAGCGGAAGAGTTTGATGGCGTCGTTGAAGACGACGTCGCGTAGTCGGAAGTCGCGCGAGGGTCCGGTGTCCCAGACGAAGTATTTGCGGAGGCTCTCGTAGTTGACGATGGCGGCGTGGAACATCTGCATCTGAAGGAAGTAGGGCCACGAGGTGCGTGTGGCGTTGTCGAGGATGAGTGCTTTTTTGTCGGTGAACTTCTCGAACTCGCGCTGCCAGTTGATTTTTAGTGATGATGGGCAGATGACGAGGCAGGGGTAGGCGCCGGCGGTGTCGACGATGCCGATGGATTGCAGGGTTTTGCCGAGGCCGGGTTCGTCGCCGATGAGGAGGCGTCGGTGGTTGAGTCCGAAGGCTATGCCGTCGAGCTGGTAGGGATAGGGGTTGACGCGGAGGTGGTGGTTGATGGTGGCGGTCATGGCTTGTTCAGATGTTGAGGCACCAGTATTGGAAGGCGAGCTCGGCGTATTTGTCGCGTCCGCGCAGGTAGGTGGTGTCGTCGCGGTTGATGAATGTCTTGAAGACGCAGCAGTTGCGCTTTGATATGGCGTAGATGAAGTCGCGGTCGGAACGGGCGATGTCCATGTACCAGGCTCGTGAGCGGTCCCAGTCGAAGAAGTCGATGGCTTCGTCGAACTCTCGCTGTGTGGTGGCGGCGGTGGTTTTGAGGTCGCCTCCGAAGCCGAAGGCGGGGAGGAACCAGTCCCACTTGCAGCGTGTGGGGAGGCTGAAGGTGAAGTCGCCGTAGGTGAAGTCTTGCGAGCCGTTGACCATAACGCGCTGCGTTTCGGCTGAGGCGAGGACGCGTGCGAGGAATGGGTCTTGGCGTGCTTCGTGCCGGAGTGCGCGCTGCATCTCTCTGGCGAGGCGGAACTCGTCGTCGGTGTATTGGATGTCGTCGACGGTGAGGCGGTAGTGGTTGACTCTCTCGGGCTCTGTGATGACGGCGTCGACGAGTGTGCCGAAACGGAAGGCTGCCTCACGCGCTCCAGCCGGCATGGGTAGTGGATGGAGGAGGTTTTTGAGGGCGGTGAGGTCGGAGTTGGATACTTCGGGACGGTCGTAGTAGGTCATGGAGGTGGAGAGTGATGTGCGTCAGTCGTCGGATTTTGTAAAGATGGGCGTGGCCGCTCGGTGTGCCGACCTTACAGGCCGGAATTTTGGGAGGTGTGCCATACCCGGGCCTACGACCCGGGCTATTATGTTGCGCCCTTACAGGGCTTGGCGTGGCCGCGTGAGTGCGTGTCGTGGCAGGGTGTTCAGTCGTCGGTGTAGGCTTCTTCGTCGGAGATGGTCCAGCCTTTGCATTCGCGGGCGAGCCTTTTCCAATATGAAGACGGTTTGCCCGGGTGTATTCCATCGGCGAGTAGGTTGGCGATTTGTCCGAGCTTTGCGATGAGCTGCGTGGGTGTGAGGTTGCGCTCGTGGTATTCGTCGAGCCAGTCGGTGTCGGTGAAGTCGTCTTGAGGGCAGATGGCGAATGGCATCTGTGCGGTGGTGTCGGCGGGTATGTAGTCGGTGGTCTCGACGGGTGTGGTGCGGGTGAGGAAGCAGGAATAGGTGACGTTGCGTGAGACGGGTTCGGGGTTGAGGGTGATGGCGGCATCGGGGTCGCCGTAGGTGGAGGTGTGGTAGTACATGGTGTGGGGTTGTTTTGGATTTTTAGAGTGTGCCCGGAGCTGTGGTGTGCCGACCTTACAGGCCGGAAGTTAGTTGGTGTTACATTACCCGGGCCTAACGACCCGGGCTGATATGTGACGCCCTTACAGGGCTTGCCGGGGCGCGAATTAGTGCCGGTTATTTGGCTTTGACTTCTTCGTCGTAGACGACGGTGTCGGAGTGGATGAGGACGGGGTTTTTCTTGTCGTTGGCGAGTCGGTTGCAGAAGGTGAGCTGGCGCGAGAAGATTTTGTTGAGTTCTTCGACGGTGAGTGTGCAGCCGCATTGTGCCCACCACATTCCGACGACGTCCATGAAGCCTGCCGGGGCGGTGACGCGTATGCGGCGGCGGACGTCGGTCTTGGGCTGGTAGTCGGGGACTGAGGCTTGTGCGGCTGAGAAGAGTGAGTCCATTTCGCGCTGCTTGGCGGCGAGTTGCTTGGCGGCTTGGTCTTTGGCCTGACGCTCTGCGGCTGCCTGCTCGCGCTCTGCTCTCTCGGCTTCTTCGCGCTCCTTGATTTGCCGCTGTATGTCGGCTGCCTCCTGCTCTGAGGCCTTGGCCATGCGGCCAAGCTCTTCGAGGCGTGATGGGAGACGGTCGAGGACTTCCTGACAGGTGGAGGCTGTCTCGAAGCCGTATTGCTCGGAGAGTGTGGGATGGAGGGATGCGACGACGTCGGCGGCGATTTTGTCGGCCTCGGGCTGTGTGAGGCGGTCGGGGACGGTGACGAGTGCGGCTTGTTCCTTGAGCCAGCTGATGGGGAGTGTGCAGTCGTAGGTGCGGAGGGAGAGGACGGTGACGCCTTTGTTGTCGAGTGTGAGCGTGCGCTCGAGTTCGAGGATGCCTTCTACAGCCTTTGTGACGTGTTCGTTGAACTCGGACGTGATGTGGTCGCGGAGTTCGGCGTCGTATTGTGTGAGGGCGGCTTGATGGAGCTGCTCGATCTGTCGCTGTCGCTGCTCTTCGGCCTGTCGGCGTCGGATTTCGGCGGCGTAGTCGTTGCGCAGCTGCTGGAGGCGTGCGGGGACGGTGCCTGCCTTGGCGGGGTCGACGGCGTTTTCGAGGGCTGTGTAGGCTGAGCGTATGGTGTCGAAGAGTTGGGTGACGGGTGTGCGCTTGTCGTTCATCTTGCGCAGGGTCTTGCGCGTGCGTTCGATGTAGACGGCGATGTCGCGGTCGAGGTTTTCGTTCATTCCTTCGGTCTCTGCGCGCCGGAGGAGCGCCCGGCCTGCTTCGATGCAGCGGTCGTGTGAGGTGGTGTTGTCGGTGTAGGCCTGCGGTGCGTCGGTGAGGACGAGGTTGAAGCCTTCGGAGCGGAAAACGGGGAGTTGGTTGTTCATGTCTTGGTTGATTTATGGTGCAGGATTTGTGTGCAGGGTTGACGGGTGGCGTGTTCGACGTATATGTGGAGTCGCTTGCAGATGAGTCCGTTGATGGAGGAGTAGGTGTGTGGGCAGGCGTGGCATGCGCTGCGTGGTGTGGCGTCAGAAGGCATCGTCGTCGTCGGTGTTGATGGTTACGCCCGTGGCGGTGTCGACGCCGTAGAGTGCGTCGTTGATTTCG
>JBJFGJ010000035.1:0-5371 GCA_051892575.1 Alloprevotella sp.
CAAAGCGTGATTAGCGTGATTGAACCGTTCAATCACAGCATCTCGCTAATTCTCAATGCGATACAAGCCTGTGATTGTGTGATTGGAGAAAAGGCAACAATTTGGGTATAGAGAAACGAGGGGAATTGGGTGGGGTAGTGTAAGGTAATGCAGTGTGTGGACCGGTTGTGCAGAGTTGTGCGGGTCAACCCTACATCGCCCACGGTTTTGATATATAATGAATTGTCCCTGGTCAATGTAGGGTTGCACGGTTTTTGCAAGGTTTTGATAAGCGTATGGCGGTTGGCGTTAAAAATTATATTCCATTCATTTCACCATCAAAGCGGATTATAGTAGATTTGCATAACGGCATTTTTTCAGTTGTTCGGCCGTTTGTAGCCGCACCGGCCGACCAACCTAAACCATAAGGGCGTTTGAGAAATTATGAAAAACGAGATACAGTTCCTTTTATATAGCCTTCCCGATGAAGAGGGTAGGGTGCAGGTTGTCATTAAAGACGAAACCATTTGGTGCACCCAGAAGACCATGGCCCAACTCTTTGGGGTGGGCGTCTCGGCCATCAGTAAGCATTTGAAGAATATTTTTGGGGAAGGAGAACTTCAATCAGATACGACTATTTCCAAAATGGAAACAGTCGTCAATCGAGGCATTCGTGGCGAGGTGAAGGAGTTTATTGACTTTTATTCATTAGATGCCATCATAGCCGTCGGCTATCGCGTGTCGTCCCTCAAGGCTACCCGTTTTCGTCAATGGGCCACCAAGATACTCTACGAATATATCAAAAAAGGTTTTGCCATGGACGACGAGCGTCTGAAACAGGGCAAGGTCGTTTTCGGTAAAGACTATTTTCGCGAGTTGCTCGAGCGCGTTAGGTCCATCCGTGCAAGTGAACGGCGTATTTGGCAACAAATCACAGACATTTATGCAGAATGTAGCACCGACTACGACAAAAACTCACCCACCACGCACGACTTCTATGCGATGATACAAAATCGCTTCCACTATGCCATCACCGGCAAGACAGCGGCAGAAATAGTCTATACACAGGCAGACCATACCAAGACCCATATGGGGCTGACTACGTGGAAAAATGCACCCGACGGGCGGATATTGAAATCTGACGTCATAGTGGCCAAAAACTATCTGCAGGAAAAGGAAATCAGACAATTGGAGCGTGCCGTCACTGGCTTTTTTGACTATATCGAAGACTTGATAGAGCGTGAGAATACGTTTAATATGGACCAATTTGCAGCGTCGGTCAATGAGTTCCTGACGTTTCGGCGTTACCAGATTTTGCCGGACCGAGGCCGCATATCAGCCGCCCAAGCCAAAGAGAAGGCCGAAAGCGAATACGACATTTTCAACAAAACACAACGCATAGACTCCGACTTCGACAAGCAAATCAGAGGTCTGTTGGACAAACAATAACCTCCTCGCTCACCCATCACGCTATGTGTCAAGAATTCAATCAAGCCGACATACTTGAAGACACCCTGCGGGATCTTTCGCCGCAGCTGCTCAACATACTTCTCAAAGACCACACCCGCAGCACGCCTGAGCATCAGGAAAACATCTTCTGGGCCACCGACGACTATGCCGCGCTCGGGCCCGGCTATGCCTATGCCAACCCCATCTTGCCTGCGCTCATCACCGGCGAGCGGGGCCATGTGGTGATGCCCCGGGTGAAGAAGCATAAAGACACACAGACCGCCCGCTCACGCGAAATGGCCGAGGTCTTTACGCCTTCGTGGATATGCAACGCCCAAAACAATCTCATAGACGACGCCTGGTTTGGCCGCCAAGGCGTGTTCAACCGGGAAATCACGCTCGACGACGGCACTCCCACATGGCAGACCACCACCGAGCCCGTCGTCTTTCCCGAAGGCAAAACCTGGCGCGACTACGTCAACAGCACACGTCTCGAAATCACCTGCGGCGAGGCCCCCTACATCGTCAGCCGCTACGACACCACCACCGGCAACTTCATCCCTCTGCCCAACCGCATCGGACTGCTCGACCGCAAACTGCGCGTCGTCAGCGAGAATGTACACACCTCGGGCGAATGGCTCAAAGCCGCACAGGCCGCCTACAAGCACACCTATGCCTACGAGTGGCAAGGCGACAGCCTGCTCCTGGCCCGCGAAGCCATGCTGGTCTCTTTCATCGAATTCTATCGGGCCAAGTTCGGCAAGATGCCCCTGCAGGCGTCGCTCGACTATATCGCCTACATCATCTCGTGGAATGTCTGGCAAATGGACGGGCTCAAAGGCTGCATCCCCGGCGAAGAGCCTCGCGAGCCTTCTCTCTTTGACGACACGTCCAATCTCTGCCTCATCAAAGACTGGGGCGCCACCGACCCGCAGACGGGGAAAAAAGGCAAGAAAATCAGATTTATCGACCTCTACAACAAGTGACAGACTATGCAGTTTGAATCGTCTTTAAAGCCCAAACTCATCTATGTGTTCCGCATCAACGACGCGGCGCATAAGGGTTGCCTCAAAGTGGGTGAAGCCACGTGCAACGAAGACAATATCTTCGGCCTTGTGCCCGGCTGCAAGGTGCTCAATCAGGCTGCCCGCGACCGCATCAACCAATACACGCAGACGGCCGGCATCAGTTACGAACTGCTCTATACCGAACTGACACTCTTCGTCAAAGACAAGCGCATCTGTTCGTTCAACGACAAGGAGGTGCACCGTGTCTTGGAGCGCTCGGGCATATGTCGTAAAACCTTCCTCGTCGACGGCCATCCCAACGAGTGGTTCGTCACCGACCTCGAGACCGTCAAACGGGCCATTGCCGCCGTCAAAGCCGGCAAGGCTTCGCTCACGGCAGCCGAAATATCCACCGACCGCAGTCCCATCGTCTTCCGTCCCGAGCAGCGCGAGGCCATCGACAAGACCAAAAAGCAGTTTGCACGCGGCAGCACGCAGATGCTCTGGAACGCCAAGATGCGTTTCGGCAAAACGCTCTCGGCCCTGCAGGTGGTCAAGGAGTTGCAGTTTGTGCGCACTCTCATCCTCACCCACCGGCCCGTGGTCGACGCCGGCTGGTTTGAAGATTTTGGCAAGATATTCTACGACAGCCCCCACTATGCCTACGGTTCCAAGAGCAATGGCGAGCCTCACCAGCTTCTGGAAAAACGCGCCGCCAAGGAGGGGCTGCACTATGTCTATTTCGCCTCGATGCAAGACCTGCGCGGCTCGGAACTTGTGGGCGGCCACTTTGACAAAAACGACGACGTCTTTGCCACGCCCTGGGACTTTATCATTGTCGACGAAGCCCACGAGGGCACGCAGACCGAATTAGGTAAGGCGGTCATGGCAGAACTGGTCAAACCATCCACCAAGGTGTTGCGCCTCTCGGGCACGCCCTTCAACCTGCTCGACGACTATAAAGAAGACGACATCTACACCTGGGACTATGTGATGGAGCAACGCGCCAAGGCCGACTGGGACAAAACCCACTTTGGCGACCCCAATCCCTACGCCGGTCTGCCGCGCATGAACATCTACACCTACGACCTCGGCCGACTGCTCCACGACTATGTCGACGATGTGGCTTTCAACTTCACCGAGTTTTTCCGCGTGGGCCACGACGGCCGTTTCACACACGAGCCGGACGTGCGGGCCTTCGTCAACCTCCTGGCCAAAGACGACCCCGACAGTTGCTATCCCTATGCCAACGACACCTATCGCGACATCTTCCGCCACACGCTCTGGATGGTGCCCGGCGTGGCGGCGGCCAAGGCCCTCAAGACGCTGCTCGACCATCATCCCGTGTTCCAGCATTTCCAGGTGGTCAACGTGGCCGGCGACGGCACACGCGATGAAGAGAGTCAAGACGCCCTCACGGCCGTAGAGAAGGCCATCGGGCCCGATCCCGACCAGACACGCACCATCACCCTCTCTTGCGGCCGCCTCACCACCGGCGTCAGTGTCAAGCCCTGGACGGCCGTGTTCATGCTCTCGGGCGGTTATGCCACCGGTGCCGCCACCTATATGCAGACCATCTTCCGTGTGCAGACACCCGCCACCATCAATGGCCGCGTCAAGGAGCAGTGCTACGTCTTCGACTTTGCCCCCGACCGCACGCTGCGCGTCCTCGCCGAGACGGCCAAGGTGTCGGTCAAGGCCGGACAGACCACCGACGGCGACCGCCGCGCCATGGGCGAGTTTCTCAACTTCTGTCCCGTCATTGGCATTGAGGGCAGCCGCATGACGCCCTACGACGAGACCGAAATGCTGCGCCAACTCAAGCGGGCCTATATCGAGCGGGTGGTGAACAACGGGTTTGAAGACAACCGCCTCTACAGCGACGAACTGCTCAAACTCGACGACGTGGCGCTCAACGACTTTGCCGAACTCAAAAAGACCATCGGCGCCACCAAGGCCTCGCCCAAGACCAAAGACATCGACATCAACAGCCAGGGACTCACCAACGAGGAATATGAAGAGGCCGAAACCCTGACCAAGAAGAAACGTAGGAATGAACTCACCGAAGACGAAAAGAAAAGACTGGAGGCCCTCAACGCCAAAAAGAAAAACCGCGAAAACGCCATCAGCATCCTCCGCGGCATCTCCATTCGCATGCCACTGATGATCTATGGGGCCGAGGTGAAAGACGAAGAGACACCCATCACCATCGACAACTTTGCCTCGCTCATCGACCCGCAGTCGTGGGAAGAGTTCATGCCGCGCGGCGTGACCAAGGCCGACTTCAACAAGTTCAAGCGCTATTACGATGCCGACATCTTTGCCGCAGCCGCCAAGCGCATCCGCTCTATGGCCCGCGCCGCCGACCGTCTCAGCGTGGAGGAGCGCATTGAGCGCATCACGACCATCTTTTCCACCTTCCGCAATCCCGACAAAGAGACCGTGCTCACGCCGTGGCGTGTGGTGAATATGCACCTGGCCGACACGCTGGGCGGCTATTGCTTCTACGACGAGCACTATGAGCAGCCCCTTGCCGACCCGCGCTACGTGGACCGTGGCGACGTGACCGCACAGGTGTTTTCGCCCGAGAGCCACGTGCTCGAAATCAACTCCAAGTCGGGTCTCTATCCGCTCTATGTGGCCTACAGCGTTTATCGTGCGAGGGTGAAAAACGCCATGTTCTCGCCCGAGAGCATCGAAGAGGAGCAGGCCCTATGGGACGAGGCCGTGGCCCGCAACGTCTTCGTCATCTGCAAGACACCTATGGCCAAGAGCATCACGCGCCGCACCCTTGTGGGTTTCCGTCCGGCCCGTGTCAACACCCGCTATTTTGAAGACCTTATCAATCAAATCAAAAACAAGCCCGACAACTTTATCACCAAAGTGCGTCGTGGCCATTCTTATTGGAAAGCAAACAACGACGATAATATGAAATT
>JBJFGJ010000036.1:0-1200 GCA_051892575.1 Alloprevotella sp.
GTGATAGACTTCTACGATAAACTCAAGTCCATCTCACGTGGTTATGCCTCTTTTGACTATCATCCCCTCGAGTTCCGTCCGTCAAAGCTCGTCAAGCTCGACATCCTGCTCAACGGTGAGCCCGTCGATGCACTTTCCACGTTGACCCACGTAGACAACTCCGTCACTTTCGGTCGGCGCATGTGCGAGAAATTGAAAGAGCTTTTGCCACGCCAGCAGTTCGACATCGCCATTCAGGCCGCCATCGGAGCCAAGATTATTGCCCGCGAAACCGTCAAGCAAGTGCGCAAAGACGTCACGGCCAAGTGCTACGGTGGCGACATCAGTCGTAAACGTAAGTTGCTCGAAAAGCAAAAACGCGGCAAGAAGCGCATGAAAGAAATCGGCAACGTTCAGGTGCCGCAAAAAGCCTTCCTGGCTGTTCTGAAACTTGACTAAGTCGCCGCCGTCACACACCTATATAATATATATAGCGTCATTATGCTCATTGATTTCAAAAACATCAACATCGCCACTCATCACCATCTGCTGCTCGGGCAGATAGAGTTTAACGTCGCCGAAGGCGAACTGGTCTACATCATTGGCAAGGTGGGGTCGGGCAAAACCTCCTTGCTCAAGACGCTCTATGGCGAGTTGCGTCCTTCTCTCGACGAAGCCACTGCCTCAGAAGCCAAGGCCGAGGTGCTTTCCCACAATATGCTCAAGATGAAACGCCGCCACTTGCCCCGTTTGCGCAGGCGGGTGGGTATGGTTTTCCAAGACTTCCTCTTGCTTCACGACATGACTGTGGGCGAAAACCTCAACTTCGTCCTTCGCTCCACCGGTTGGCGAAGCAAAAAGGTCAGACTTCGCCGCATTGCCGAAGTGCTCGAAAGAGTAGGCATTGCCGATCGCATCGACGCCTATCCCCATCAGCTTTCCGGCGGCGAGATACAACGAGTGGCCATTGCCCGTGCCGTCATCAACAGTCCCGAACTCATTCTTGCCGACGAGCCCACAGGCAATCTCGACCGTGAAAACAGCGACCGCATCCTCACCCTGCTCAGCGACATCGCCGCTCATGGCACAGCCGTGGTCATCGTCACCCACAATCTCGACCTCATCAACCGTTTTCCCGGCCGCGTCTATCAGTGTCAGGAAGGCACGATGACCGACGTTACCGACCGCTTCAACGCTCCGGTTTTGATGGACGAAATCGAA
>JBJFGJ010000036.1:1300-3322 GCA_051892575.1 Alloprevotella sp.
GAAGCTGAAAACGAAATGGATACAGATACTGAAACGGAGGTCGACAACCAAGAGCAGGCAGCCTCCGACGAAGCAAATATTCCAACGCAATCATAACAAATAGCCCAAAAACTATGAAGATACTCAAATTTGGCGGCACCTCCGTAGGCTCGCCTCAGCGAATGAAAGATGTGTCGGCCCTCATCAACGACGGCCAACGCAAGATTGTCGTGCTCTCTGCTATGTCGGGTACCACCAACACCCTCGTAGAGATTGCCGACTATTTCAACAAAGGCAATGACGAAGCCGGACATACCGTCATCAACAAGCTCCGTGCCAAATATATGGATCACGTCGCCGAACTCTATTCCGACGCCGACGTGGCAGCAACCACCCGTCAGTTCCTCGACGAAGTGTTTATGCATCTTCACTCTTTCAGCGACGTACCCTTCACACCCACTGTCGAGAAGAGCATCCTGGCACAGGGTGAAATCATCAGCACCAACATGGTGACCAACTACCTGCGCGAGCAAGGTGTCAAAGTGCGGCTCATTTCCGCCTTCGACTATATGCGACTCAATCCGCAGGGAGAGCCCGATATGGCCTACATCAAGGCTGCATTGAAAAAAGTCATCGACGCCGATCCCGACTTTGACATCTGTATCACCCAAGGCTTTATCTGTCTCAATGCCGAAGGCGAAATTGACAATCTTCAGCGCGGTGGTAGCGACTACACCGCCTGTCTCATCGGCGCAGCCCTCCGTGCCGACGAAATCCAGATTTGGACCGACATCGACGGCATGCACAACAACGACCCCCGAGTGGTTGAAGGCACCACCCCCGTGCGTCAGCTCAACTTCGAGGAGGCAGCCGAACTGGCCTATTTCGGAGCCAAAATCCTTCACCCCACCTGCATCCAGCCGGCCCGCTATGCCGGAGTGCCCGTGCGTCTGCTCAACACAATGGACCCCTCAGCCCCCGGCACACTCATCAACAACGAGATGCAAAAAGGCACCATCAAGGCCGTGGCCGCCAAAGACAACATCACAGCCATCAAGATAGTCTCTTCGCGCATGCTCCTGGCCACCGGTTTCTTGCGCAAGGTGTTTGAAATCTTTGAGACCTACAACACCAGCATTGATATGGTCACCACCTCAGAGGTCGGCGTGTCGCTCAGCATTGACAACAAGAGCCGCCTCGTGCCCATTCTCGAAAAACTCAAGCAATACGGCACCGTCGAGGTCAACGAAAACATGTGTATCATCTGCGTAGTGGGCGACCTCAGTTGGTCTAATGTCGGCTTTGAGTCGCTCGTCACGGCAGCCATGGACAAAATCCCCGTGCGTATGGTCTCCTACGGCGGCAGCAACCACAACATCTCGTTCCTTGTGAGCGAGTCAGACAAGAAAGCCGCCCTCCAGGCACTCAGTGAGCGACTCTTCGCGCCGGCGGCAAAATAATCAATAGCGTATACAAACCAAAAGGTACTGCGTCAATGTTTCCTCCTTCCAAATAAAACAGGCTTAGAAACAAACGTCAGTACCTTGCTTTTATGTTTTCCACACTCCACACACCCAACGCCCCAAACCCTATGTCAAACGCATTTCCCACCAGCAGTTTTGCCTCACTCAAAACCCCCTTCTACCACTACGACCTTCCCCTTTTGCGCCGGACCCTCGACGCCATTCGTGAGGCTGTGGCCGAACACAAAAACTTTCAAGTGCACTATGCCGTCAAGGCCAATGCCAACCCCGTCATCCTTCAAACCATAGCCCGTCGCGGTCTTGGCGCCGACTGTGTGAGTGGAGGCGAGATAGAAGCCGCACTCTATGCCGGTTTTCCGGCCGATAAAATCGTGTTTGCCGGCGTGGGCAAAGCCGATTGGGAGATTGAGTTGGCCTTGCGTGCCGGCATAGCCTGTTTCAACGTCGAGAGCCTGCCCGAGCTTGAAGTCATCAACGACATGGCGCTTGCCATGGGCCGTGTGGCCAATGTGGCCTTCCGCGTCAATCCCAACGTCGATGCCCATACCCACGCCAAAAT
>JBJFGJ010000036.1:3422-5312 GCA_051892575.1 Alloprevotella sp.
CCAATGTGGCCTTCCGCGTCAATCCCAACGTCGATGCCCATACCCACGCCAAAATCACCACCGGACTCAACGAAAACAAATTCGGCATAGCCATGGACGACCTCTTGCCTGCCATTCGCCGCGCGGCAGAGATGAAAGGCGTGCGCTACGTCGGCATGCACTTTCACATAGGCAGTCAGATATTGGAACTTGACGTCTTCGAACATCTCTCAGAGCGCATCAACGAGTTGCAAGCCCGGCTTGAGGCTGAGGGCATCCACACCTCGAGCATCAATGTAGGCGGAGGCTTGGGAATAGACTATGCCGACCCCGACGCCCATCCCATACCCGCCTTTGCCGACTATTTCCGTCGCTTTGCCACCCGTCTTGAGCTGCGTCCCGGGCAGCAGCTCCATTTTGAGTTGGGACGATCGGTTGTAGCCCAGTGCGGCACCCTTGTGTCCCGCGCCCTCTACGTCAAACACGGCCACACCAAAGACTTCCTCATTGTCGACGCCGGCTTCACCGAACTCATCCGTCCGGCCATGTACGGCTCGAGCCACGCCATCCAAAACCTTTCGGCTGCGCCGGGCGCCCCGTCGTCGGTCTACGACGTGGTGGGCCCCATCTGTGAGAGCAGCGATGTGTTTGGCAAAGACGTCAGTCTCGCCGCGGCCCGCCGTGGCGACCTCATCGCTTTCCGTTCGGCCGGCGCCTATGGCGAAGTGATGGCCAGCACCTACAATTGCCGCCGCCTGCCGCAGTCACATTTCACCTATGGCGACGAATAAGACGCGCTGCATACCAATGGCATTTATAAAGAAAGCGAGGTAGTCACACTGCCCCGCTTTTTCTGCTCATTATTATCCCTTTGTTATCCAATTGTTGTTTCCGCTTCATTCAAACCTTTGTCGCGCCAAAGTGTGGAAAACTCTGTCTGGCGTCGCCCCATACAGGCCAAAAAGCCGTCATAAGCCGGCGAGTCTGCGTGGAGCGGACGGTGGCGATGGTCGCGGAGCAACGCCGTCTTGTCTTTGGCAAAGGCCGATAGATTATCTGAAAAACACCACGTCTTGAACTGCTCAAGCACATAGTCCGTGGCCTGCTCGGAGGGGTGCACCATATCGGCGGCATAAAACCGGTAGTCGCGCAGTTCGTCGGTCACGATTTCATAGGCAGGGAAATACCTTACGGCTTCAAACGTCTGCTCCAGCGTGTCGGCTGCCAAAAGCAGGCGGGCCTTGGTCAGCGCAGAGCCGTGGAGCCCGTATTTGAGATAGCGGTAGGGACTGACGGTCAAGACTACTTTCAGCTCCGGCCGCAGTTGCAACAAACGATTGAACAAAGGTTTGTATATGGCGGCAATCTCTTCGGGCGTTGAGTCGAAACTGTCGAAGGTTGTTGCGGGTTGCTTGTGGCAGTTGGCGGCGATGAGCCCAGTGGCTTTGTGACGGTAACACATCGAGGTGCCCCAAGTGAGGCACAATATGTCTGTTTTTCGCAAAAAGTGACAAGCCGGCTCAAACTGCCTCTCAACCTTGTTGAGACATTCCGCTTTTGAAGCGGCCGAAAACGAACCGTCATGAAGCAGGCTGTGCCAGAGTCGGTCTGTCCCGGCAAAGAGCATTTCTTCAGTGGGCAAATGGCCGTCAAGCAGACAACTTAAGACTGTGGCAATGCTAATGGGGTTGTAGAGTACGCCAAACGGGTTGCTCATCACGTGTCCCTCGGGCAGGTTGTCTTTTAGCCTTTGGCCCACGCCTTCTGCAAAGCATGAACCCAACAACATGACGCGTGAGTGGAGGTCTATCCGCGGTGCGACAGAAGGGAGTGAGGTGGGGGTGGTCAATTTCATGGGATGTCATTTATATGCAAGCGAATTTACGAAAAATCGCCTTTTCCGTCATAGTT
>JBJFGJ010000037.1:0-5223 GCA_051892575.1 Alloprevotella sp.
AATCTGCCAAATTTGGCCGAAAAATGATTTTATGTTGCACGAAATAAGGGCGATTTGGGATTTATTTTCAAAAAAAAGACTATCTTTGCAGCCGCTATGGGAAGTATTGTGCCCTTGAACATAGACCTGGCTAAAGCCTTCGCTCAGCCGCAGCCCTTTGAGTTTAAGCTGGATAGCGCCTTCTTTGAAGCGCTCGACCAAGAGGAAATTCAAGGCGGCGACATCGTGGTGAGCGGTGAGGCGCGTCCAAGGCACGATGGCATGATAGAGGCGGTTTACCACGTCAAAGGTAATGTGCAAGTGTCCTGCGACCGCTGTCTGGACTTGCTGGATTTTCCCGTAGAAGTGGAAGATCGCACGCTGATAGCCACGGAAGGCCAAGACGAAGGTACGGCAGAGCCCGACTATGTGGTGTCGCCGCGACAACGCGAATTTGACCTTGCTTGGGCAGTCTATCAGGCCATAGAGCTGAACCTGCCGCTGGTGCGTGTCCATCCGGAGGGACAATGTAATCCCGAAATGCTTGCCTACATCCACACCGAAACCTCGGCGGCGGACGACGAGGCAGACGAAGACGATTTCGAATAAAAACATAAACATTTAAAGCATATACAGAAATGGCACATCCTAAAAGAAGACAATCCAAGACCAGAACACTCAAACGTAGAACTCACGACAAGGCCGCTATGCCTACGCTCGCCGTATGCCCCAACTGCGGCGGCTGGCACATCTACCACACCGTATGTCCCACTTGCGGCTACTATCGCGGCAAGCTGGCCATCGTGAAGGAAGAAGTGGCTGAGTAACATCAGATTTACACTAAAGAGGAGGACAATCTCGGCTGCGACGGCCTGTTCTCCTCTTTGGTCTTTTTTATAAGAGAGCCTGCCCCAAAAAAACGTGGGGCGATGCTCTAATGTGTATTGTCTTCATAAACAAACCGCAAAATGGAAAAAATCAATGCCGTAATCACCGGTGTTGGCGGATATGTTCCCGAATACGTCCTCAACAACGATGAACTCTCTCGTATGGTTGACACCAACGACGAATGGATTATGACCCGTATCGGTATCAAAGAGCGCCGCATCCTCAACGAGGAAGGTCTGGGCACGAGCTATATGGCACGCAAGGCCGTGAAACAGCTGCTCGAAAAGACCGGCACCGATCCCATGGAAGTGGACTGCCTTATCGTGGCTACCACCACCCCCGACTACCATTTCCCCTCAACATCGTCTATCGTCATCGGTCGCACTGGTATGAAAAATGCCTTTGCCATCGATATGCAGGCCGCTTGCTGCGGTTTCCTCTTCGCGATGGATGCCGCTGCGGGTATGGTGCAGAGCGGACGCTATAAGAAAATTATCGTTTGCGGTGCCGACAAGATGTCGAGCATTGTAGACTATTCAGACCGTGCCACCTGCCCCATCTTTGGTGACGGTGCCGCCGCCGTGATGGTGGAGCCTTCAACAGAAGAGGGCATGGGCTGGCAAGACTCTTTCCTCCGCACCGACGGTCTGGGTCTGCCTTTCCTTTGTCTCAAAGCCGGCGGCTCTGTGTGCAGCCCCTCCTATTTCACCATCGACCACCGCATGCACTATCTGCATCAGGAAGGCCGCACCGTGTTCAAGTTCGCCGTGACGAATATGAGCGACGCTTGTGCCACCGTGGCTGAGCGCAATGGCTTGAACAAAGACAACATTGCCTGGGTTATTCCTCACCAGGCCAACGTGCGCATCATCGAAGCCGTGGCCAACCGTCTTGAACTGCCCATGGACAAAATGATGGTCAACATCCAGCGCTATGGCAACACATCGGCCGGTACGCTGCCCTTGGCCATCTGGGACTATGAAAAACAGCTCAAGAAAGGCGACAATCTCATCCTTGGTGCTTTCGGCGCAGGTTTCACTTGGGGCGCAGCCTATCTGAAGTGGGCCTACGACGGTGCAAAATAAGACCACACCAAGCAGATCTGAAAGATAAGAAAGAGGGCGAGGCAGTGGCTTTGGAAGCTGTTGCACCGCCCCCTTTCGCATATAACGAGCGGGTTCGCCCGCATTGCCCAACTCATCAGAAGAGCGGCAACGCGCCACACGTCCGCTCATAATTATAGACAATACTTATGCACAAAGCCGGCTTTGTCAATATCGTGGGCAATCCCAATGTGGGCAAATCGTCGCTGATGAACCTATTCGTCGGCGAACGCATTTCGATTGCCACGTTCAAGGCACAGACCACACGTCACCGCATTATGGGCATCATCAATTCTGAAGACGCCCAAATTGTCTTTTCAGACACCCCGGGCGTGTTGAAACCCAACTATAAGCTCCAAGAGTCGATGCTGGCTTTCTCGGAGTCGGCCTTGCGCGATGCTGATGTGTTGCTCTATGTCACCGACGTGGTGGAGACGCCCGACAAACACAGTGACTTCATCCGCAAGGTTGAGGCGCTGAATGTGCCCGTGCTGGTGCTTATCAACAAAATAGACCTCACCGACCAGAAGGGGCTGGAGAAACTGGTGCAGACCTGGTACGATATTTTCCCTTCGGCAGAGATTTTTCCCGTATCGGCCAAAGCCCGCTTCAATGTGGACAATGTGTTGAGGCGCGTGAGAGAACTGCTGCCCGAGTCGCCACCCTATTTTGGCAAAGACCAATGGACTGACCGCCCGGCGCGTTTCTTCGTGACGGAGATTATCCGCGAGAAGATCTTGCTCTATTACGACAAGGAAATCCCTTATGCCACTGAAGTGGTGGTGGAGCAGTTCAAGGAGTCGGACAAGGTGATAAAAATCAACGCCGTCATCTATGTGGAGCGCGACAGCCAGAAGGGCATCATCATCGGTCACCAGGGTGTGGCCATCAAGAAGGTGTCTACCGAAGCCCGGCGCACGCTCGAGAAGTTTTTCGGCAAGTCCATCTATCTGGAACTGTTCGTGAAGGTGGACAAAGACTGGCGCAACGCTGAAGGTCGCCTCGAGGCATACGGCTATAAGTTGGATTGAAACGGCCGGACCCTCGCCGAAAGACACACCCCCAAACAGAAAAACAGAATTATGTCTAAGTTAGTAGCAATAGTAGGTCGTCCCAACGTGGGCAAGAGCACATTGTTCAACCGCCTGACCGGTACGCGGCAGGCCATTGTGAGCGATGTGGCCGGCACCACGCGCGACCGCCAGTATGGCAAATGCGAGTGGGGCGGCAAGGAATTTTCCATCGTCGACACCGGCGGATGGGTGGTCAACTCTGACGACATCTTTGAAGAAGAAATACGCAAACAGGTGATTTTGGCCACTGAAGAGGCCGATGTCATCCTGTTTCTCGTCGACGTGAAAAACGGCGTGACCGACCTCGACAGCGAGGTGGCCCAAATACTCCGCCAAGCCAATATGCCCGTCATCTTGTGTGCCAACAAGACCGACAGCAACGAAGACCGCTATGGCTCGGCCGAGTTTTATTCACTCGGTCTGGGCGACCCTTATTGCGTCTCGGCAGCCACAGGAGCCGGCACCGGCGATTTGCTCGACCAAATTCTCGAAAAATTCGGTCCCGACCTCGACGACGAGAGCGGCGAAGACGCCATTCCCCGCTTCTCGGTGGTGGGCCGACCCAATGTGGGCAAGAGCAGCATCATAAACGCCTTTATCGGTGAAGACCGCCACATAGTCACCAACATAGCCGGCACCACCCGCGACAGCATTCTGACGCGCTACAACAAGTTCGGCTTTGACTTCTTCCTCGTGGACACCGCCGGCATCCGCAAGAAAAACAAGGTGAACGAAGACCTCGAGTTCTATTCGGTGATGCGCTCCATTCGCGCCATCGAATACTCGGATGTCTGCATCCTGCTCATCGACGCCACCCGAGGCATAGAGGGCCAAGACATGAACATCGTGCAAATCATTCAGCGCAATGGCAAAGGCCTGGTCGTGGTGGTGAACAAATGGGACCTCGTGGAGGACAAGAGCAAAGAGGCCGTGGCTTTCTTTGAAAATGCCATCCGTGAGCGTATGGCTCCTTTCACCAACTTCCCCATCGTGTTTGCTTCGGCTCTCACCAAACAGCGCATCTTCAAGGTGCTCGAAGTGGCCAATGCCGTCTATGACAACCGCTGTCGCCGCGTGAGCACGTCGAAACTCAACGAAGAGATGCTGCCCCTCATCGAGGCCTACCCGCCTCCTTCCATCAAAGGCAAATACATTAAAATCAAATATTGCGCACAGATACCCGACGTCAAAGTGCCGTCGTTTGTGTTTTATGCCAACCTGCCGCAGTATATCAAGGACCCCTACAAGCGTTTCCTGGAAAACAAAATCCGCGAGCGCTGGAACTTTGAGGGAACTCCTATAAATATATATATACGTCAGAAGTGATGCCCGTAGAGCCTATGCACCGCTTGTGCCGGAAAGTGATGTGGTTGGCCCTCGTCTGCCTCACATTGAGTTGTGGCGGTAACCAAAGTGGCCAAGTCCAAGGAGGCTATCGCCCCGACAGCCTTACGACAGAGACGGTTACGGCCGTTTTCGACCGCTACGTGCAGGGCGACTATGAAGGCTATGTGGACGCTATGGCCTCGCTCGACGACAAACCTGCCGACTATAAAAGCCAGATGGCCTTGGTCTATAAGCAACACGCCGCTGAGCATCAGGGCGAAGACCGATTGCAAGACTTCAAGGTCTTGCGCATTGAAACGGCAGAAGACGGCAGAGCCGCCCAGGCCTTCTTGGAGACAACCTATGCCAACGGCGAGCATGAAGAAATCATGCTCTCGTTTGTCCACGACGGTAAGGCCTGGCGTTTGAGATAAGCAATGTAAGAAATAATATCTCTATATGGAACGATTGTACAAAATCAAGAAAGGACTCGACCTTAACCTCAAAGGTAAGGCCGTCCTCGAGTTACAACCGCTGAAGACTTCGGGTGAATATGCCATTGTCCCCGAAGACTTTCACGGTATGGTGCCTCGTCTCGTCGTAAAAGAAGGTGAGCAGGTCTTGGCCGGCCAACCGCTTTTCGTGGACAAGGCCACGGAGAGAATTAAGGTGGTTTCGCCTGTGAGCGGAACGGTGTCGGCCATTGTGCGTGGTGAGCGTCGCAAGATTTTGCGCGTTTGTGTCAAGGCCGACGACAAACAATCCAGTCACGACTTTGGCCAAACCGACCTCAGCAAGATTTCGACTGAGGCTGTACTTGAGTTACTGCTCTCGTCAGGACTTTTTGCCTTTGT
>JBJFGJ010000038.1:0-20871 GCA_051892575.1 Alloprevotella sp.
ATGGCGCTCTATCTGGGCTACCAGTCCATTGGCGAGCGCTTAGGCCGCTATGTCTTCATTGCCGTCTTCGCCATCGGGTCTACGGCCTTTCTCTACACCACCGACTACACGCTCAATCACGTGCTTGAGCCCCACCAGCAGACGCGCGTCAAGGTGCTTCTTGGTATGGAAGAAAACATCACCGGCGCCGGATATAATGTCAACCAAAGTAAAATCGCCATCGGTTCGGGCGGTCTTGAAGGCAAGGGCTTTATGAACGGCACGCAGACCAAGCTCAAATACGTGCCCGAGCAAGACACCGACTTCATTTTCTGCACCGTGGGCGAGGAGCAAGGCTTCATCGGGTCGGCCGGTGTGTTGCTGCTGTTTCTGACGCTCATCTTGCGGCTTGTCCATCTGGCCGAGCGGCAAACGTCGAAGTTTGGCCGGGTCTACGGCTACTGCGTGCTCAGCATATTATTCTTTCATCTGCTCATCAATGTCGGTATGGTGATGGGCGTGATGCCCGTCATCGGCATTCCGCTGCCTTTCTTCAGTTACGGCGGCTCGTCGCTTTGGGGCTTCACCCTCTTGCTCTTCATCTTTTTGCGCATTGACGCCGGCGACCGTCTGCGGGCCAAAAAGCGCTGACCGCCGTGTCGTTTCATCTCAAACTCACACAACTTATGTCAAGAAAAAACGTACCTTCTACGCATACGATTATCTATCTGGCCGTGCTGCTCGTGGCCTGTGGCGTCTTGTTTCTGCTCAAAGGTCTGACAGGCTCCACCAGCCAGACCGAAGACGCCAACGTGGCCCGTCCGACGAACATTCCCGGCGGGAAGGGACACATGGCCGTGCCCGATACGACCGTGGCCGCCGACGTTGACGCCTCGGTGCGCGACACCTTGCATCAGACCGACCCGAGCCTCACCCCCGACCGCGACCAGCGCACAGCCGAAGAGGCCGGAGCCGAAGACGGCTATTGGGACGGCTACTACGACGGCAGTCAAGGGCGCGAACAAAATGCAGAGCGCCTCTCGGCACCGCCTTACACCACCGCCGTGGCCCGCGACACCTATGCCACCAACTATCGCGAGGGCTACCGCCGCGGCTATGACGAAGGTTGCCGCAACCGCAAGACCATTGCCGCCGACGGACAGTGATGGCGGCAAGACATGGGCCGTCTGTCTTTTTTCAGAGTCACGAAAAGCCTTATTTTTGAAGTAGAAAATAGGAGAGAGGTCGCTCAGCGGCCTCTTTCCTTTGTTTCAGGGCGCCACGGGCCTTATGGCAGGAATTTCTGTCCTTATGCCGGGCAGGATTGTCCTTATTGCAGGAACGACTCACCCTGTTTTTGATGAGTTCAAACCGGCATCCGGATACTTCGGCGAGGCTTTTGAGATTTTGCGAAAGCCATATATACCTAACAACAAGGCTGTTACGATTTCCAGAACTGTTTATAAAGAAAATTTTGAGCCTTCGCAAACAAATGCCAACAAGGTTGAAAAAAGTCAAAATCGGCCTGCGTTTTGTCATTGAAAGCCCGGGAGAATGAACAAGGCTGCCGAGCCCGTCAGAGTCCCGTTTGAGCGCTGCCGCTTGGCGCATGAAAAATGTGGCGGCAAAGCGGTGCCGATTGAAAAAAAATAGGCAAATTTGCGGATGTATAGTCATATCAATCAAAAACGCCTTAAACCTCACTATGAAAAACATCGCCCGACTGGTCTTTGCCGCAGCTTTGGCTTTGACTTGTGCCTTGCCTTCAGAGGCTAAAATCACCGATTTGCTCCCCCGGCCCAAAAACATTCAGGCCAAAAATGGCGCACCTTTTGTGCTTGGCCGTGAAGTGGCCCTCAACGACCCCACCAACAACAAAATGCTCAAGGCCTTCCTCGCCGAGACCGGTTGCACGGAAAGCAATGTAGCCGTGGCCGATGCTGATGCGGCTACGGCCTTGATTGAAGTGGCTATCGTCGACACCATTGAGGGGGCTTTCAACCACAATGTCCCCCTCTTTCCCGACGAGGCCTATGCCATCGACGTGACCGAAAACTGCATTGCCATCAAGGCGCTGACGCCGCTGGGTGTGACACGCGCCGCCCAGACGCTCTGCCAACTGGCCGAAGGCTATGACGGCACCCCCGCCATTGAGGCCCTGAGCATGACAGACTGGCCCGCCTTCAAGGTGCGCGGCTTCATGCACGACGTGGGTCGCTCATTCCTGCCCGTCGAAGAACTCAAGACCGAGATTGACCGCCTCGCACGCTTCAAGGTCAACGTGTTCCACTGGCACCTGACCGAGAAACTCGCCTGGCGCTTTGAGGTGAAAGCCTATCCGCAGCTCACTGCCGATGCCAACATGACGCGCTATCCCGGCCAATACTATACCCAAGACGACTGTCGTGAGATTGAGGCCTACGCTGCCGAGCGCGGCATGACCGTCATCCCTGAAATCGATATGCCGGGCCACAGCGACGTCTTCACCAAAGCCATGGGCTTCTCCATGCAAACCGACCAGGGCGTCGAGGCACTCAAGAACATTCTCGACGAAGTGGTGGAAGTGTTCCCCAATGCCCCCTACATCCACATCGGTGGCGACGAGGTGACCATCACTTATACCGACTTTTTGAAGATCATGGCCAACTACGTGCGTGGGAAAGGCAAAAAAGTGGTGATGTGGAACCGCCTTGTGGCCGGACCGCCTTCTGCCGAGCAGTGCGACATGACCCAGATGTGGGCCACGGCGGGCAAGGTGGTTGAGGGGCTGCCCAACATCGACTGCCGCTATAACTACACCAACCACTTTGATGTCTATGCCGACGTGGTGGGCATCTACAAGAGCAACATCTATTACGCCCAAAAGGGCACCGACGACATTGCCGGCACCATCAGTGCCGCCTGGAACGACACCAAGACGCCCAACGACACCGCCATTGTGGTGATGAACAACATCTACGCCAACATCCTCGCCTCGGCCGAGCGTGCCTGGTGTGGTGGAGGCAAGCAATATGTCGAAGTGGGCGGCACCACCCTGCCCGTAGGCGGCGACGAATATGAAGAGTTTGCCGACTGGGAGCGCCGCTTCCTCTTCCACAAAGCCCACTCGCTGGCCGACGTACCCATACCCTACGTGAAACAGACCAACGTGCGCTGGCGCATCACCGACGCCTTCCCCAACGGCGGAGACCCCACGAAAGTCTTCCCACCCGAGACGACCGAGGCCGAAGTGCTGCCCGACGTGTTCACATATGAGGGCCAACAATATGGCTGCCGCACGGCTGCAGGTGCCGGCGTCTACCTGCGCCACATCTGGCATCCCACAGTACCTTCATTCTTCTCGGCACCGGCCGACAACCAAACCGCTTACGCCTGGACCTACATCTATTCGCCCACAGCCCAGAAGGCCGGCGCACAGATTGAGTTTTACACCTACAGCCGCTCGGGCAGCGAGACAGCTCCACCGGCCGGCAAATGGGACCGCCGCGGTTCGCGCATCTGGCTCAACGACGCCGAAATTCCCGCACCGGTATGGGAGCAACCCGATGCCTCCATTCCGCAAGACAACGCCACCCTGGGACTGAAGAACGAGAACCTCACCGCCCGTCCCGTGACACAGGTGGAACTCAAAGCAGGCTGGAACAAAGTATTCCTCAAACTGCCCCACGCCAACAAGGGCGGCACCGGCCGCGACAAGTGGCAGTTCACCTTCGTCTTGACCGACACCACCGGTGTCAACGCTCTCGACGGCATCCGCTATTCAGCCACCAAATGCATTGACGACGAGGCCGACAACACCGCCGCCGTCTGCGACAGCGTAGCCGCCGTGTTGCGCGCAAGTTTCAACGACGCTCCGGGTTGGTATAAGCCTGAACTGGCTGAGCCGCTTTATGCCCAGATTGAGCAAGTGCGCAGCACCCTCGCCCAGTCACTCGACGGCGACGCTCGCGCAGCACAGAAAAACGCCCTCCGTGAAGCCTTGGCCACCCTCCTCGTGGAAGCCCAAACGGCCGGCATCAACCAGCCCAAAGCCTCGACCGACGAAGCCGAAGTGTGGTATGTCATGAACACGCCGCTGCGTGACGGCCGCTATCTCACCGGCCATGCCGCCGGAGAAGCCGTCACCGGCGAAACCGCCAAAGGCAAAACCGCAATGTGGAAGTTTCAGACCCGCACCGACGGCAGTTTCGACATCGTCTCGTCCAAGGGTCTCTACATCTCTCCCGCGTCGGCCAACAACACAGCCCTAAAGCTCACCGCCACCGTCCCCACTTCGGGCTGGACCATCAGCGAGACAGACGCCCTGGGCTACGTCAAAGTGACATCGGGCTCGGTGCAGTTCAACCAGACCAAGGCCGCTCAAAGCTATCAACTCTTCAACTGGGGCAGCGGCACCAACACCACCGACACCGGCTGCAAGTTTCGCATGGAAGAGGTAGAGATGCCGCCCTCGCCCATCCTTTCTTCTTCCGACGGCGACACCATCTGCTGGATGCAGTTTTACACTCCGGCCCGTGAGAGCCGTTATCCCACAGCCGTAGCCGCAGGCCAGCCCGTCATGGGCGAGACCGTGCCGACGGCAGCCTCCACCTGGGCTTTCGTGAAACGCACCGACGGCAGTCTCGACATCAAAAACAGAGCCATCGACGGCTACATAGCCCCCAACACGACCAACAACAGCGCCCTCATCTTCACCACCGAGCAGCCCTCGACCGGCTGGAGCGTGCAAGAGGTGGGTGAGACGGGACAATATATTATTGTGTGCGGCGAGGCCCAGTTCAACCAGACCAACGCCGGCAACAGCTATAAAGTGTTCAACTGGGGTGGCGGCACCAACACCACCGATGCAGGCTGCCTCTATGCCTTCAAAATCGTCGAGACCGTGGTCAACGGCATCAGCCAGACGGCCCTGCAAGGAGCCGAAGGCAATGGGGGTGCCTGGTATGACCTCTCGGGCCGCCGCGTCAGCCAGCCCGCCAAAGGCGTTTACTTCCAGGCCGGCCGCAAAGTGATTTTGCGCTGAGCAAGACGGATTTTGTAAAGTCGGCGTAACAAAATACCAAACTATGTTGTAAATTTGCATCATCTAAAAACAACCTCATACATTCACTTAATAGCAATCTGCGCGCCGCGGGAGCGGAGACGTCCGTTTGGGCACTTTCCGGCTGCCGTCCGGCGGGCTTGATTGACACCACAAAACACTCTTTGTTATGGCAAACAAAAAATTCATCACCTGCGATGGCAACCAGGCCGCTGCCCATGTGGCCTATATGTTTTCGGAGGTCGCTGCCATCTACCCGATCACGCCGTCATCGCCGATGGCCGAGCACGTAGACGAATGGGCAGCACAGGGACGCAAAAACCTTTTTGGCGACACAGTGAAAGTGCAGGAAATGCAGTCGGAAGGCGGTGCCGCCGGTGCCGTTCACGGCTCGCTCCAAGCCGGTGCCTTGACCACCACCTTCACCGCCTCACAGGGTCTCTTG
Organism: Alloprevotella sp.; assembly: GCA_051892575.1. Lineage (GTDB taxonomy): Bacteria > Bacteroidota > Bacteroidia > Bacteroidales > Bacteroidaceae > Alloprevotella. The sequence goes on from JBJFGJ010000038.1 coordinate 5,466, forward strand.
CTCATGATACCCAATATGTACAAGATTGCCGGCGAGTTGCTGCCCTGCGTGTTCCACGTGTCAGCCCGTACGTTGGCCACCCACTCACTCTGCATCTTCGGCGACCATAGCGACGTCATGGCCTGCCGTCAGACCGGCTTTGCCATGCTCTGCGAAGGCTCAGTGCAGGAAGTGATGGACCTCTCTGCCGTAGCCCACTTGGCCGCCCTCGAAGGCCGCGTGCCTTTCATCAACTTCTTCGACGGTTTCCGCACCAGCCACGAATACCAGAAGATTGAAGAGATGGACATGGAAGCCATCCGTCCGCTCGTGCCGATGGACAAGGTGGCCGAGTTCCGTGCCCAAGCCTTGACCCCCGAGCACCCCGTGGCCCGCGGTATGGCCGAGAACCCCGAAACCTTCTTTGCCCACCGTGAAGTTTGCAATCCCTATTACGACGCCATCCCCGGCATCGTAGAGAAATATATGGCAGCCGTGTCGAAAATCACCGGCCGCGAATACAAGCTCTTCAGCTACTACGGCGACGCCGAGGCCGAGCGCGTCATCATCTGTATGGGCTCTGTGACCGAAGCTGCCCGCGAAGCCATTGACTATCTCAACGCCAAGGGCGAAAAAGTCGGTATGGTCAGCGTCCACCTCTATCGTCCGTTCTCTGTCAAGCATCTGCTTGAGGCCGTGCCCGCCACCGCCAAGAAGATTGCCGTGCTCGACCGCACGAAAGAGCCGGGTGCCAATGGCGAACCGCTCTATCTCGACGTGAAGGATGCCTTCTATGGCCAAGCCAACTGTCCGCTCATCGTGGGCGGCCGCTACGGTCTCGGCTCTGCCGACACCACGCCGACAATGATCATCTCCGTCTACGACAACCTCGCCTTGCCCGAGCCCAAAAACCACTTCACTCTCGGCATCGTCGACGACGTCACCTTCCGCTCACTTCCCCTCGAGCAGGAGATGGCCCTTGGCGGTGAAGGCATCTTCGAAGCCAAATTCTACGGTCTCGGTGCTGACGGTACGGTGGGCGCCAACAAGAACTCCGTGAAAATCATCGGCGACAACACCGACAAGTATTGCCAGGCCTACTTCTCTTACGACTCCAAGAAGTCGGGCGGTTTCACCTGCTCACACCTGCGTTTCGGCGACACCCCCATCCGCTCCACCTATCAAATCAAGACCCCCAACTTCGTGGCTTGCCACGTACAGGCCTATCTGCACATGTACGACGTGCTGCGTGGTCTGCGCGACGGCGGTACGTTCCTGCTCAACACCATCTGGGACGGCGACGAGTTGGCCGCCAACCTGCCGAATGACGCCAAGCGCTATTTTGCCCAGCACAACATCACCGTCTATTACATCAACGCCACCAAGATTGCCCAGGAAATCGGTCTTGGCAACCGCACCAACACCATCCTGCAGTCGGCCTTCTTCCGCATCACCGAAGTCATCCCCGTCGACTTGGCCGTAGAGCAGATGAAGAAGTTCATTGTCAAGAGCTATGGCAAGAAGGGCCAAGACGTGGTAGACAAGAACTACCAGGCCGTAGACCGCGGTGGCGAATACAAGCAACTCGCCGTAGACCCCGCTTGGGCCAACCTGCCCGAGGACGAGAAGATCCGTCGCGACGAACCCGCCTACATTTCCGACCTCGTTCGCCCCATCAACGCCCAAAATGGCGACCTGCTGCCCGTGAGCGCCTTCAAGGTGAGCGAAGACGGCACTTGGCAGCAAGGCACCGCCGCCTACGAGAAGCGTGGCGTAGCCGCCTTCGTGCCCGTTTGGAAATCCGAGAACTGCATCCAGTGCAACAAGTGCGCATTCGTTTGTCCCCACGCCGCCATCCGTCCGTTTGTGATGACCGACGAAGAGGCTGGTGGCTTTGCCGGAAAGAGTCTCGAGATGAAAGCTCCTGCCGCCATGAAGGGCATGCACTTTGTCCAGCAAGTCGACGTGCTCGACTGCCTCGGCTGCGGCAACTGTGCCGACGTCTGCCCCGGCCTGCGTGGCAACAAGGCCCTCGAGATGGTACCCCTCGACGGCCAGATGGCCGAAGCCGAGAATTGGGACTACTGCGTGAAAAACGTCAGCAGCAAGCAACACCTTGTCGACGTCAAGCTCAATCCCAAGAACTCCCAGTTTGCCACCCCGCTCTTTGAGTTCTCCGGTGCCTGCTCGGGTTGCGGCGAAACGCCCTACGTCAAGCTCGTCAGCCAGCTCTTCGGCGACCGTCAGATGATTGCCAACGCCACCGGTTGCTCATCCATCTATTCCGGCTCCATTCCTTCCACCCCCTACACCACCAACGCCAAGGGCCAGGGTCCCGCTTGGGCCAACTCCCTCTTCGAAGACTTCTGCGAATTTGGCCTTGGTATGGTCATGGCCAACAAGAAGATGAAAGCCCGCTTGGCCGAACTCTTGAAACGCGTCACCATGTGCGACTGCTCTTGTGCCGAAATGAAAGAGCTTGCCCAGCGCTGGATAGACAACCAAGAAGACGCCGACATCACCCGAGAGGTAGCCGACAAGATGATGCCCTTCATCAACGCCGGTGCCGAGAAGGGCCACGACCTGGCCCGTCAAATCCAAGAGCTGAGCCACTTCCTCGTGAAGCGCAGCCAGTGGATCATCGGTGGCGACGGCGCCTCCTACGACATCGGCTACGGCGGTCTCGACCACGTATTGGCCAGCGGTGAAGACGTCAACATCCTCGTGCTCGACACCGAAGTCTACTCCAACACCGGTGGCCAAGCCTCAAAGGCCACTCCCGTTGGCGCCATCGCCCAGTTTGCCGCAGCCGGCAAGCGCGTGACGAAAAAAGACCTCGGCCTTATGCAAGCCACCTACGGCTACGTCTATGTGGCTCAGGTAGCCATGGGTGCCGACCCCGCCCAGTGCCTCAAGGCCATCAAGGAAGCCGAAGCCTACCACGGACCTTCACTCGTCATTGCCTATGCCCCCTGTATCAACCACGGTTTGAAGATCAAGGGCGGTATGGGCCGCAGCCAAGCCGAAGAAGCCCGTGCCGTTGAGTGCGGCTACTGGCACCTGTGGCGCTACAATCCCGAGCTGGCCAACGAAGGCAAAAACCCCTTCACGCTCGACTCCAAGGCGCCCAACTGGGACCTCTTCCAAGACTATCTCGACCACGAGGTGCGCTTCCTCTCACTGAAGAAAGCCCTGCCCGAACAGGCCCAGGAACTCTTCGACGAGACCAAACGTGCCGCTCAGCGCCGCTACGCTTCCTACGTCCGCAAGACCAAAGAAGACTGGTCCGACGCCGAATAATCCCATAGACTAATCTTCTCTCCTGCCGCAGGCCCTACACATCCCCGTAGGGCCTGCTTTTTTTGTTGGATAGCTCGGCAAGCCGCGTTTTCCCCGGCAGCCCATGGCCCCACTCTGCCAATCCGGCACGCCAGGCTGTCAACGTGTCGCAAGCCATGTCAGTTAGCAGGTGTGAACATTGTTTTCACAGACTAAAAAACGAGCCAATAAAGCTGATTGTTGTTTTCATCGTGTTAAAAACGCTCCCTGCGGCACAAGCTTTGCCTTATATAAGGCGTCGACCGACAAAGACCGACAGACCAACACAAAACAAACCCATATATCCACACAAAAAACGAAAGGAGATTTAAACCATGACACAGATTGTTCCGAAACCCTATCACACACAAAACTGGTTGCCTAACGCTTTCAGCGATTTCTTCGACATCGACCACTTCTTCAGAGGAGGCGTCACCGCTCCGGCCATCAACGTGGTAGAGACCGACACAGACTACAAAGTCGAGGTGGCCGCTCCCGGTATGAACAAAGACGACTTCAAGATATGTCTTGACGAAAACGGCGACCTGGCCATCTCTATGGAGAAACAGGCCAAGTCACAGAGCGACGACGAAAAGACCCACCGCTACCTGCGCCGCGAGTTCACCTACACCAAGTTCAAACAGACCCTCAGCCTGCCCGAGGGTGTAGAGCGCGACCGCATATCAGCCTCGGTCGTCGACGGCATACTCACCATCACACTGCCCAAGCAGACCGAAGAAGAAAAGCAAAAAGCTTCCCGCTTCGTCGAAGTGCAATAAACCGCCGCAGCCGCACAGACTGCCACCATCACATCCCGCAGACGTTGCTCCCCGAGAGCCCCGTCTGCGGGCTTTTTTGTTTCATAAAGAAGCAGAAAGGCGTGACTGAGCGTGACCGAACGCTCCAATCACAGCAATGCGCTGATTTCCAGCAGGAAGAGGGCGCCGTGACTGGGTGATTGGAGAAAAGGCAAAACTCACGGTATATAGAGCACGGAGATTAGGAGCCAAAAGTAACTCTTGCGAGCAGGTGTGAATTGACTCTATATTCTATGAAAAATATACTTTCAAGATAGAAGTGCAATTAGTCGTCCTTACCTATATTACAAGCCTTACTTTTATTTAATCATTCAATCTTTTATCTTCAAACATCCCAATCTATTCCTTCCCGCTCTTCCCCAGCAACCCGGCCAAATAGTCGGCTCCGCCGGGCAGACAGGCGATGGTCTGGAGGGCGCCGACGAGGGTGCCGAGCATGCCATGAGAGTTGACGTTTTGGCCCGTCTGATAGAGTCCGCCGAGTTTCAGCCTCACAGGGACCCGGCCGGCAGCGCCGGTGGCAAAGTCGGCGGCCGTGCCATACATGCTGCCTCGACACGTGCCGGTATAGTCGCGCCAGGTGAGCGGCGTGGAGGTGTAATAACGTTCGACGCAAGACAAGGTGCCCGGGAGGTCTCGCTCAAGGGCTGAAAGCAACAGCTCGGCGCGACGGCGCTTGAAGTCTTCATAGGCAGGGCCGCGACGACCGCTGAGGGTGTGGAGCCACGGCAACATTTCGTCCCATTTCATATATGACACCACGACGCCTCCATGAGCCCAGCGACCGTCGGCCGACTGGCAGGTGTGCATATAAAAATAGCCCTTGGGCCAATCGCCAATGCCCTCGTAGCGCTCGCAGTCCCATGGCGTGGGCCCGGCATAGCAGAAGTAGTTGCGGTTCATATAGGGCATGCGCCCGGGCTTGAAACGGAGATAGACCGTGAAACAGCCCGTGGTTTGGGGCAAAGACAGGAGGCGGCGCCTGAAAACGGGACGCACGGCTCCTTCGGGAAGGAGAGAGAGGGTGACGGAGGGATGGGCGTCGGAGATGACATAGTCTGCCGGGAAATGGCTGCCGTCGGCGGTGGTCACTCCAGTGACGCGACCATCGGAGGCGGTGATGGCGGTGGCACGACGGCGGGTGAGGACTTTTCCGCCTGCCGACGTGAGGCGGGAGATGAGGGCTTGGGCAATGTGATGGCTGCCTCCAACCACGCGCCAGCCGCCATCCATATAAAATCCCGTGATGAAGGCATGGAGCGAAAACGGCGTGCGACTGCGCGTGGCGGCAATGAGCGGCAGACGGCCGGCCAAGACGGCTGCCAGTTCGGCCGAGCGGGGCGACATGGCGGCAAGGGCGTCATACATCCCCACACTTTGCCACGACGACAAGACTTGGGTGATGGTGGTCTGGGAAATGGCTTGGCCCACATCTGAAAGACGCGACACTTCGTCTATGGCCGCCATATAGCGCGACAGGGTTTCTCCCTCCGTAGGGAAACGGTGCAACAGGCCTTCGAAAAAGGCTTGGCGGCCGGCGGCATATTCGTATTGCTCGCCACCGAGTCGCAACACGTCATAGGCCTCAGGGTCGAGACGGCGGAATGTGAGACGATGGCTCACGTCGAGCATATCAAACAGCCGGCGCAGATTGCCTCCGCTACCAAGCGCACCGAGATAGTGCATACCGGTCTCGAAAACGGCATCGCCACGCTTGAAGCTCTGCAGGCATCCGCCGGCTTGGCGGCCTTGCTCCAACACGGTGACGTCGTAGCCCATTCGCGAGAGGATGTTGCCACAGGCCAGTCCGCCCAATCCGCTGCCAATGATGACACAGCGACGCCCGGAGGCTGTCGAGGGCGAAGGCGCGGCGACAGAGGGCGACGGAGGGCCGGCGGGCTTTGAAACCTCAGAAGGGGCATAGAGAGCTGCCACACGGCGGCGCAACGCACTGACGGCGTCGAAGGTGACGGAAGGAGGAGGCGGCAGGGCGCAGCCGATGTTCACGCTCAAAGGGCCGGGAGTGAGCATCCAGGCGTGGCGAGACAAGACTTCAAAATGGCCGGAGAGGGAAACGGGAAGCACCTCGAGGCCGAGACGAGCCGACAGATGGAAGGCGCCTTGGTGGAAACGATGGGGACGGCCGTCGGCCGAGCGGGTGCCTTCGGGGAAAACCAACACGGAATAGCCCTCGGCCACCAGTCGGCTCAGCCGCGACATATTGGCGTCGAGACCGGCAGAGACGGGCAGGAAGTCGGCCCCGCGAACAAGCAGACCGAGAAACGGATTGCGCCACACCCAGTCTTTGGTCAGAAAAATGAGACGGGGTGTCAGGGCGATGAGACAAAGGGCGTCGAGCAACGAGGTGTGATTGGCCACGACAACACGCGCACGGGAAAAGGTCTCTGACGTGAGACCGCTCACACGGAGGGGCGTGCCGGGAATGACGAAAAGCAGAAAGCGCGTGGCACGCGAAAACAAGGTGTGGAAAGCCCGACGACGGGACGGGGCCGGGCCAAGGGGCAAACGGCACAAAAGAGAGAAGGGAAGCAGCAACAGGAAGGTGCCGAAGAAAAAGACGGTCAGCGTCACAGCCGTGGTCCACAAGCGCACGGGCAGACTGCGCCGGAGCCACGGGCGGCCATGGGCAGCCAGCGTCAAAACGCCGGCCGCCAAGGCAAGCAAAGAGATGACAAGACAGGCTTTCATAGGCACATAAAAAATTTTTCGATAAAATCGCTCTGGGGGCTGCGCGACCCGGCAAGCCCTGCAAGGGCGCCACATAATAGTCCGGGGCAGAGACCTGGGTGTGCGTTGACATTTTAATCTCCGCCTGTAAGGTCGACACACCCAAGCGTCTAATTATCAATGTGTCATTTTCAATTGTCCATTCCCATAATGTGCCGACCTTACAGGCCGGAAGTTACTGGAACAACCTCTACCCGGGCCTTCGACCCGGCTGATATGTTGCGCCCTTACAGGGCTGAGAGACGCCGCAGGGCCCGCCAGACCATACGGGGCCACCCCCACACGACGGCCAAAAAGCAGAGCCATGTGTTGAGCAGGCTGATGCGGGCAAAGTCGCGAATGGGACGGAAGTGGCTGACACGCTCGGCTGCCGGCGGATAACAGACGTTGACGTCGACGGGTATGGTGGCGGTGCCACGCCACACGGGAAAGACCAACAGGGTGAGTTCGGCTTCATAGCCCGATGTGAGCCGTAGGCGGCGCGGCAAGCGGCGCAAGGGATAGACTCTCAGACCGCACTGGGTGTCGGGCAGGCGGCGAAAGGTTTGGACGGCAAACCAAAAATTGGAAAAACGATTGGCAAAGGTGCTGCCGGCACTCTTGTTGGCATGGCTCAGAGAGCGACGGCTGCCCAGCACCAAGGCGTCGGGATGGGCGCCAAGAGGGGCCAGCAGAAGGGGAATGTCTGAAGGGCGATGCTGGCCGTCGGCGTCGACGGTGACGGCATAGCGATAGCCCTCGGCTCGGGCATAACCGAGTCCCGTGGCCAGGGCGGCTCCCTTGCCGCGGTTGTGGGGATGGGTCAACACGGTGAAGCCGCGGCGTCGTTGTTCGGCCTGGTCTGCACCACAGACTTGGGCCAAAACCTGGGCGGTGGCGTCGGTGCTGCCGTCGTTGACCACAATGACATGGCCCAACTGCGCTCTGACGCCACGGATCACCTCGGAGAGCGTGGCGGCGTTGTTGTAGGTGGGGATGAGGCCGCAAACGTCGGCAGGCAGCGGCTCGTGGCGGCTTTCGGTCGTCTCGGCGTGCCCCGACACGGGCGACAAAGTCAGCGAAAAGGCCGCAAAGCGCACTTCGCCGCCCACAATGTTGGCCTTGACTTTCTGCTCGGGGCCTGCCGCGGACTTGTGGGTGATTTCCACGACGATTTCTTTCACCGCTTCGGGCTCGACCACGGCGAGAAACTTGGCGTTGTTCACCTCAACGATTTCCATCGCCCCGGCACCGGGCTCCACACTCTGCCTGCCGGCATTGAAAGCCTCAACAGCCAGACGGAGCAGAAAGACACCCGGCACTATGGGACGCTGAGGGAAATGGGCTGCAAACACACCGGCCCCGGGCTCCAGGCGATAACTCACGGCATAGCCCTCGGGCGTGGACGCGGGAGTGCCTTTCAAGACAAAAGGAAAGAAGGGCGGACGGGACGATGACGAAGACGGATGGGGCATGGCAAGACATCAGAGGCGCTGCAGGAGGGCAAACGCGTAATCGGTGTTTGGTGAATGATTGATATATAATATATGTGTGGGCCGAAGGGGAGAAGAGGGGACAGCCGAAGTGAAGAGATGCGGCGGCACGGCGCCTTGCTGCAACAGGCGGCAGGCTACATAAAAGCCCAAAGCCGACGCCGAATAACATTCGCCGAAAAGAGGTTTGTAGGCCGCAACGGGGACTTCGGGACACACCGCGAGGCCAAGATGACGATAGACTGCATCATGAGGGGCATGGCCACCAGCGCCACTCACCACCAGGTCGATGTCGTCAGCCGCGAGACGATGGGCCGAGAGGAAGTCTGACAAACGTGCGGCAGCCGCTTCGGGAGTGGTGGCACGGCAGACGGTCTGCCCGAGAAGGCGGCAGACGGCACCGGCTTTGTCTTTGGTCAACAGAAAACCGGCAGCGGCTTCTCCACAGGCCACTTGCCCCTCATTGCCCACAAAACCCATACGCCGCAACAAGACGTGATAGGTGGGCGTCACCTCGTCGAAGGCGCCGACAAAGGCGTTGGCGGCCGGCTCCGACTGCAACCACAGGGCGGCGTCGTGCAGGGCGAGGTCGAAAGAGACTGAGCGGTGGGAGAAGGTGATGTTGTAGCCGTGGCACGCCATATGGATGGCTATGGCCGAGGCGATGGTGTTGTGGGTGGACTGCATGAAATGGGTGGGGCCCAACAGGGTCTCGCCCGTGCGGCACAAGGCCTCGAGAAACTTCTCCGTGCTATCCACACAGCCCAGGCCCGTTCCCACGACAATGGCTTCGGGACGCTCCACTCCGGCATCGGCCAGGACCCGGGAGGCTACCGTCACGGCACGTTTCAAGACCAGTCCCATCCGACGTAATGAAGAGGCCGGCAGATAGTCGCGGAAATTGGGGTCGACGGCACGGGCATAGGCTCCATCCACCACACGGGGCGAAATGAGCCAGTCGTCGCACAGCGGATTTTGCAGCGAAATCTGTGCGGCACTCCTTATATATAATGGTGAGGCAGACATAGGGGCAAGAGATTAACGCTGTGAAAAGACTATCGCACTGTCATTGCCTCCGAAGCCAAACGAATTGCACATCACATGGCGCAACGTCTGCCCCCGCTGCAAGGCCGCGACGGGACGGCACAGGGGCGAGAGCATTTCTCCCTCAGACAGATTGGGCGGAATGAAGCCCTGCTGCATAGCCAGAAGGCAAATGACGCTCTCAATGGCGCCCGAGGCGCTCGTGGTGTGGCCCGTAAAGGGCTTGGTCGAAGAAAATGGCGGCAACTCCCTGCCAAAGAGGCGCTGCATAGCGGCAAACTCACTGCGGTCGTTGTCGGGCGTACCGGTGCCGTGGGCGTTGACATAACTGACGGCCGACGGAGAGAGGCCGGCACGCGCCAAGGCTTGCTTCATGGCCAGATAAGCACCTTCGCCCTCGGCCGAAGTGGCCGTTTGGTGGTAGGCATCGCAGGCATTGCCCCATCCGGTGACGTAGGCCAAAGGCGTTGCCCCGCGCTCAAGGGCGGCCTCTTCTTCTTCCAAAACAAGATAGGCGGCGCCTTCACCCAAGTTGAGACCGGCACGAGAGGCCGAGAAAGGCCGCGAACGCCGGTGGTCGAGAATGAGCAGGGTGTTGAAGCCGTTGAGATGGAAACGGGTGAGACATTCCGTCCCGCCGACAATGGCCAGACGACGCTCGCCGGAGGCTATGAGACGGGCACCGTGAATGATGGCATTGGCTGCCGACGAGCAGGCCGTGGAGACAGAGGCGGCATAAGCCACCGGACCATAGCGCGATGCCATAGAGTCGGTGCAGGCCCCGACGTCGTGGAGCGCGATGTAATCGTTGCGGCTGTCGCCGGAAAGGAAGTCGAGATAGTAGCGCTCACTCCGGTCCATACCGCCCACGGTGGTGGCCGAGACAAAGGCGGCCTCGGCAAGCGAACCAGACGAAAGACCGGCCCCGGCCAAGGCTTCGTCTATGGCCATTTGTCCCAGCAAAGCGCTGCGGGTGGTGGGCGCAGACGGCGACAAGCCAAGGGCCGAGGCCAAAGCGTCTGTCGTCATCTTGACTTCTCCCACGGGCAAATCGGTGTGCACACTATCGAGCACAGACATGGCCCCCACTCCGCTCCGGCACTCAAGCAGAGACTCGAGCGTGGCTTGACAGCCCCGGCCAAGGGCCGAGACTATACCTATTCCGGTGATGGCGATGCGGGGGAAAGGTGCTGGCATTTTTCAGTGGTTAAACGTTGCGATGCGCTATGATATAGTCGGCCATCACAGCGACCGATTTGAACACTTCCTTACCCTCGGCGGCATCTTTGAGCTTGATGCCATAATTGCGCTCAAGCAAGACGATGAGTTCGAGGGCATCGATGCTGTCCAGTCCCAGACCTTCGCCAAACAGGGGTGCATCGGCGTCGATGTCGGCCGGGGTGAGGTCTTCGAGATTTAACACTTCGATGATTTCACTCTTGAGTTTCTCAATCAGTTCTTCTTTCATTATGGTGATTTTATAGTTGGCAAAAAAATATGTCAGATGGTCACGAGTCGCACATCGGCCTCGAAATGGCTGTCGTCGGGGCAGTCAATCCAGGCTACGACGGCACTGCGCGTGTGTGGGTCGAGGAAAGTGGCGGCCACAATGTCGCCGATGATGGGTTCAGAAGCCGACGACAGCACGTAACTGGCGGTTTCGCCGAGATATTTGTGGCGAATGGCCAGCTCGCCCGTCACGATGTTGGGCAATGTATAGACAAACACAGCAGGACTGGGGAAGAAACGGCCGGGCCGTATGGTCTCGCTGAAACGGCGGTCGGACACGAGCGAACCGCTGCTACTGAACACGATGACGGCACGGTCATCTCGCGGCGTGAAGCGGTCGGGGTCTTGCCCCAAAAGCAGTTCGACAGCCACAAATCCCAGGCGGCAAGGCATATCCATCTTGAAGAATTTGGGATAGTCGCCCACCGTCTTGCGATAAATGGCCGTGAGCAGCGCTGCCCCCTCGGCTTGATAGTCCCTCGGCTCACCGTCGACAATGACGCGCCCCGTGCTGTCGATAACTACCCGGCGCAACGTTTTCAAGACGGGCACTTCTCCCGGCGTTTCCCCTTCTCCCTCATAGGGAGCTAAGGCAAAACGCACCGCCGCATTGCAACCGCCAAATCCCGACATCAGTTTGACAAACTGGCGGCGGGTGGTCTTTTCTGCTTTCTCGCACACTTTCAGCGGCCGGCTCACGCCAAGTTCGCCAAAGCCGAGGGTGGGCAAGACGAGACCGCGCTGCAAGGCCGTGGCCGAGAGCATCGTTTCCAGCAGTCCGGCAGCACCCATTGTGTGACCGAAATGACCTTTCAACCCACTCACCGGCACGTCCAAGAGTCCGGCACGGTCTATGGCTATGGCCTCCATCTCGTCGTTATAGAGCGTGGCTGTGCCGTGCGGATTGATGAAAGCCATGCGAGATTTGGCGGCGTCGGGAACCACGGCCTGCAAACATCTGAAACTGCCCTCACCCACTCGCGACGGCCCCGAAATGTGGTTGGCGTCGTTGCGCATGGCACCTTGGCAAAAGACAATGGCGTCGGGATGAATGGCCCTCTCGTCTGTGCGTTCAAGCCAAATGGCGGCGGCAGCTTCTCCGGGGTTCATGCCCTGACGCCGGGCGTCGTAGGGGCGGCAAGGCTCGGCCGACAAGGCTTTGAACGACTGGAAACCTGCAATGATGAACGGCGACTGAAGGTCGGCGCCCACCACGACAGCAGCCCGATAGCGACCGAGACGCAAGAGACGCGAGGCGGCAATAAGGGCCGAAAGTCCCGAAATGCAGGCATTCGACACGACTAAGGGCTGATTTTTATTGCCAAAGCAAGCGGCAATCTTCAAGGCCGAACTCGACAAGCCCACACGGCTGTCGGCCGAGTCGCCAAGCAGCAAATCGACATTGCCCTTTGTCGTAGACAAAACAAAAAGCACGTCGTCGGCCGACGGGTCCAGTTCCGGGCGGTGGTGCAACAAATCGGCCACGGCAGCCACGGCAATCTGCTCAAACGGCGTGAGGGCAGTCACATCTGCCACGGTGGCAGCAAGACGCCGCACCTCTGCAAAGAGCGGACTTGTGGGGTCGAATTTCGCCGCAGCATAGGGTTCGGGCAAGTCGGTGCTTCCCTCAAACCGCTTCACGCCAGTGCAACCCGACAAAACGGCTTGAAGATTGCTCTCCAAACCTATGCCCAGTGGCGACACCAGGCCGCCGACACGGCAGACTATTCTTGCACGAGCGTTGCTGCTTTCCATTTTTCGAAAAACTCAGGGGCGGTCCACATCAGATTGCGGTTGCTGTCGAGAAATACCTGCACCGAGCGCCCTGTGGCTATGACTTCACCGTCTTTTTCGCTGGTGATGACGTAGTCGAATATGAGTTTGGCGGCCTCTGTGGGGATGTAGGTGATGGTGATTAAGGGCCGGTCGCCATAGACTATGGGCCGACGGTAGTGAAACTCAAGGTCCACCAGCGGCGCATAACATCCGGCATCGGCAATGGTATGGTAACTGAGCCCATAATGCGCTCCGAAGGCCTCGCGGGCATCTTCGAAATAGAGCGCATAAGAACCGTGCCACACAATCTGCATGGCGTCGACCTCGCTAAAGCGCACGTCGAGTGGTTTGGTGAATGAAAGACCGGCGGACTTATTCATAGGCTTCAGTGAGTGTGTCTTGCTCTTTTTCGAGAGCAATCTTCATTTGTGTCTCTGCGATGGTCTCGCCGTCAAGCCTCACCTCGGCATCTACGAGCGTAAGGCCGAAGATTTCTTCCTTCACCTCAATACGCGTCTCAAGCGTTTCGCCCAAACGGGGCAGACGTTTGATTTTACAGCCTCTGACGGCACCGATAAACCCAATGCGCACGGGCTTGTGGAGAATATAGCTGGCATAACCGAGACGTGCGGCACAAGTCTGGGCGATATTCTCCACGAGACCGTAGACGCTGAGACGACCGTCTTGGACCAGGACATTGTCATCTCTCACCGTGAGACGGGTCTCGGTGGTGGTTTCGCTGAAGCCCGTGAGGCAGTCTATCATGACAAAGGGCGGCCGCTGTGGCAGCAGTTCTGTCACAGGGATTTCAGTCAGTTTGATGGGTTCGCCAGAAGTCATAGTAGTTGAACCATTGATTAGGATAGCGCCTCACCATCTGGTCGAGATGGGCCACGTAGTGGCGGGCCAAAAACTCGGGACGGCTTTTGCGGGGTACGGCAGCCAACGTCGTTTCGTCGGCCAAAGGCTGCACGAAAATGCGGTAGCGCAGGCGAGGCTCTTTCATCACGAAAAGCGTCAGCACCGGCACATGCAGACTGGCGGCAATGGCAAAGGGCCCGATGGGGAAGTCTGCCGGACGGTCGAGCAAGGTTTGGCGTGTGGTCTTGGCCGAGCCAAACACGCGGTCGGAAGCGATGCAGACGAGTTCGCCACGGCTCAGAGCCGCGTGGATGTCGAAGATGTGGGAGAGGTCGTCGCTCACGGTGATGATGCCGATATTGTGATGGCCCCAGAGTCTGCTTCTCGCGGCCTGCACGGTCTTGGTCTCGTCGGCCGAGACTACGGCATTGAGCCGCTTGCCTTTGGAGTGAAGCAGATAGCCGCAAATCTCAAAGTTGCCGGTGTGCGACCCAAGAATGATGCCTCCCTGTCCGCTCTCCACGAGACTGAGGAAATGGTCGTTGCCCTCTATTTCCGACGAAAATTTCCGGCCGGCATAAAGCGCAAACCTGTCGAGCACGACTTTGCCAAAGGCGAAGTGGTTGGCGTAGACACCGCAAAAAGCCTTCAGCGGCCCTTTGTGCAAGGAGTGGCGATAGTAGTCGTAGATGGCCCGATAGGAACGGCGCGAAAAGAGCATATAGAAGGGCACCACGAAAGCCATCGGCACATACATCAACCGCACGTCGACATAGCGGAATATGGCTATCAACGTGCGCTGCATCCATGGCGTGCCGTCGGTGCGCCCTGTCCAGTCGCTGTGTTCCATCTCTCTGTGGCGGTTGTGGCTTGCTGTGGCGACTTGGTTTAGGCTTTGTCGCCCACTTTTGTTTCGATGTAGTCGCAGAATTGGCTCAGGGTGGTGACGCCGGCCATCTCTTCGGGCTTGATCTTAAAGCCGAATTTGCGTTCCACGATGACCACGATATCGACAAAGTCAAGGCTGTCAATGCCCAAGTCGTCTTTGAGATTGGCTTCGGGAGAGATGGCACTCTCTTCCACTTCGAGGTCTTCGATGAGAAATTCTCTTACTTTTTCTTCGATTTCTGTTCTGTTCATGGGTATGTATGGTTTTATTTGGTCTGAATTATTTTCTTCGGCACACCACAAGGCTGTGACCGTGTCCGAGATTGTCGTGGATGGTCTCTACGACGAGCCCGGCGCGGTCTATGCAAGTGAGCAGGTCGTCGGTGTGATACATTTTGCTGTTGCCGTTGGCCAGCGCCGAGAAGTAGAGACTGATTTGCGTGAGGCAGAAGGCGGCCGTCTCGAAGCGTTGGCGGTCCCACAGAGTCTCCATGATATAGAGGCGTGTGTGTGGCGCCATGATTTCGGCGGCTCGGCTGAGGATGCCGGTGATTTGCGCCATACTGAAACAGTCAAGGAACTGGCTCATCCATACGGCGTCGAAGGTCTGTGTCCGTGGCCAGGGCGTGTCGGCATCAAGCAAGTTGGCTCCACATCCGTCAATGCGGTCGGCTCCCGGTTTGCCGGCGGTAAAGTCTTTCATCAAACCCACCTGCTGTGGCAGATCCATAATGGTGACTCTGACTTGCTCGTCGTAGTCCACACAGCGCAAGGCCCAGCGACCGGTGTTGCCGCCCACGTCGAGCAGATGGGCCACGGGCTGAGCAAACACCACCTTCAGGGCCTCATCAAAAGCGGTGTCGGAATAGAAGTGGTCAAAGCGAAACCAACTCTCCTGCACGTCTGTCGGCAGGCTCGACAGACCTTCGTATATGGTGGGCCAGGGGCCGAAGTGTTTCAGTCCCGCTGGTCGGCCTTCTGCGAGTGCCTCTT
>JBJFGJ010000039.1:0-20866 GCA_051892575.1 Alloprevotella sp.
TGCCCGACATGATGGGCGTGCTTTGCGGCGCCACGACCAACACGCCCGCTCTCGGTGCGGCGCAGCAGACGTTCAAGCAGATGGGCGACGCCGGGGCAGGTGCCACGGCCGCTCTGGGTACGGCCGTGACCTATCCGTTGGGTATGGTGGGCGTCATCCTGGCCCTCATCATCATGCGTGGCTGGCTCATCAAGCGCGAAAAGCCCGGCAAGACCGATGCCGTAGACGAGCAGGCCTTCATCGCCTCTTTCCAAGTGTGCAACCCGGCCGTGTTTCATCAGCCCTTGGGCACCATCGCCCAACTCAGCGGCGGACTCAAATTTGTCGTTTCCCGCCTCTGGCGCGACGGTAAGGTGATTTTGCCCACGTCGGAGACTGTGCTCGAGCAGAACGACCGCATCCTCGTCATCACCACGAAAAAAGACGTGCCGCAAATCACCGTCTTTTTCGGCCGCCGCGACGAGACCGACTGGAACCGCAAAAACATCGACTGGAATGCGCTCGACTCCAAGCTCATCTCGCAGCGCATCTTGATTACCCGACCCGAAATCAACGGCAAGCATCTCGGTTCGCTCCAACTCCGGGCCCGCTATGGTGTCAATGTGAGCCGCGTGCAGCGCAGTGGCATCCAGCTGGTGGCCACCCCCGACCTCATCCTCCGCATGGGCGACCGCCTCACTGTCATCGGCGAGGCCGAAAGCATCAAGCATGTGGCCGACGAACTGGGCAACGCCGTGAAACATCTCGACGAGCCGAACATGGTGACCATCTTTATCGGTATCGTTTTGGGTCTGCTTCTGGGCTGCGTGCCGGTAGACCTGGGCCTCTCCACGCCCGTCAGACTGGGCCTTGCCGGCGGCCCCATCATCATGGGCATACTCATCGGTGCCTACGGGCCGCGCCTGCATATGGTGGCCTATACCACCACGAGTGCCAACCTTATGTTGCGCTCGCTCGGCCTGTCGATGTATCTGGCCTGTCTCGGACTCGACGCCGGCACCAACTTTTTGGCCACCGTCATGCAGCCGTCGGCTTGGGGCTGGATTGGTTTCGGACTGCTCTTCACTATGTTGCCCGTCATCGTGATGAGTGTTGTGGCCGTGAGGTTCCTACACCAGCGCTTTGCCACCACGGCCGGCATGCTCTGCGGTGCCATGGCCAACCCCATTGCCTTGGACTATGTCAACTCCACCACCACTGACGGCAAAGCCTCTGTGGCCTACGCCACGGTCTATCCACTCTCGATGTTCCTGCGTGTCATCATCGCCCAAATCATCGTGTTGTGCGCTGCCGGTTGACGGGCGCCGGCGTGTGTTTTTGAGAAAAAAGAAAACCGCTCACCATTATGCTCAAACTCGTCATAGACGACAAAATTCCTTTCATACGCGGCGAAGCCGAACGTCTTGGCCGGACGGTTTATCTGCCCGGCAAGGCCATTACGGCCCAAGACGTAGCCGATGCCGACGCCTTGATTGTGCGCACACGCACGCTTTGCAACCGGGCTCTGCTGGAAGGCAGTCGGGTGAAGTTTATCGCCACGGCCACCATTGGTTATGACCATCTTGACACGCATTGGCTCGCTACGGCCGGCATCGGATGGACCAACTGCCCGGGCTGCAACGCCACGAGCGTGGCCCAATATGTGGAGACTTGCCTGCTCTTGGCCGAGGCCGACGGACTCATCAACATCGGTCCCGACACCACCATCGGCATTGTCGGCGTGGGGCACGTGGGCTCGGCCGTAGCGCAGATGGCCCAACGTCTGGGACTGCGTCTCTTGCTCTGCGACCCGCCAAGGCTCAAAGGCCGGGGAGGCGTCGCCGACGGTTCGCCGGCGGCAAGGGGACTGGTGCACACGCAATGTGGAGCCACACTCGACGAGGTGGCCCGACAGGCCGACATCATCACCCTTCACACACCCTTGACGCGACAGGGCGCAGACGCCACGTTCCACCTCTGCAACACGCGCTTCTTCGACCGACTGGTCCGCAGGCCCTTGCTGATCAATGCTGCCCGGGGAGAAGTGGTGGACACCGAGGCGGTCTTGAAGGCTTTGGAGAGAAAACAGATTGCAGCAGCCGCCATCGACACGTGGGAAAACGAGCCCAACATCAACCCCGAACTGTTGGCACGCGCTTGGATGGCCACGCCACACATTGCAGGCTATTCGGCCGACGGCAAGGCCTTGGGCACAGAGATGGCGCTTAATGCCGTGGCCCGCCATTTCGGCATCGACGAGACGTTCCGCATCGTGCCGCCAAGTGTAGAGGCCGGCTTCAGGTATTTCAAAGAAGCCCCCGACTGCCTGGCCGACCGTCTGCCGGCTCTGGCTCTCTACGACCCCCGGCGCGACAGCTTGGCACTCAAAGCCTCACCGGCTTCTTTCGAACAACTCAGAGGAAACTATCCCCTGCGCCGCGAAGTATTTTGATGCGACAAAACAAACAGACCACCGGCAGGCTGTCTGTACAGATGAAGGGCCGTCTGACACGTTCAGACGGCCCTTTGTTTTTCAGAAAAAAACGTTTCGGCCTGAATTTTAACCATTCTTGAAGTTCTGCATATAGGGTTGAGACTGACGAAAAAACTTCATTTTGATGTCAAAAAGCCGATTTGAAGCGTTCGCAAGCGGTTCAAAGTTCACAAATTCACACCTTCCACGTTTTTCCATAGGGATTGTAACTCGCGGAATAAGGACAAAAATTGCGAGCATAAGGACTGTGTTTTCTGTCCCTATTCCCGTAACCGCCTGAAAACAAAGAAAAGAGGCCCGAAAAGGGCCTCTTTCTTTTATCTTATTCCAAAGTTAGCGTGTCGGTGAAGAAGGGAAAAAGACAATACACCAAGGCGTTTTTCGCCTAAAGGCATAAAAAAAGGGATACCTCTGTATCCCAACCTTGTTAACCTTAAATCTAATACTATGAAAAACACGATGCAAAATTACGCGGTATGGGCCGATTTGCAAGCGTTTTGCGACAAAATATGAGATTTCGGGTCGATTTTTAACAGTGTGACGTGTTTTTGTAAGCCGTAAATGACAAACTTTTGCTGTTTGAGTCATTCCAACACGTCTCAATGAATGTTCTTTTCAGCTTTCCGCAACTCCGTTAGCGGCAGCTTCGGCGGCGGCAATTATCGCCTCGCGTGAAGATTTGGCCGTTGAGGCTTTGCGGCGTGTGCCACGGCGACGGTTGCGCGGCTTGGCCTGTTCGCCCTGAGGCTTGTCGGTTTCGTCAGATGCTTTTTCGGGTGTCTGGGCAGGCGCAGCGGCTTTTTGGGGTGCCTCTTTCTCGGCATTTTCTGCTTGAGCCTTTGGAGCAGGTGTGGTTTGGGCCGGTTTGGGTGCCGGTTTGCGGCGCGAGCGACCGGATGAGGACTTTTTGGCCTTAACGCTTTCGTTTGAGGTCTCACTCACAGCACCTTCGGCGTCGGAGATGGCCGGCAGGGCCACAATGGGTGCAGCCTCCATGGCCGTGCGCTCTTCTTTGGCATGGAAGACCGAGTCGGTGAGAGAGGCTTTGCGGCGCATAGCGAGCAAGGCGTCGCGTGCAGCAGCCTGTTGGCTCTCTTTTTTGTTGCGTCCGGTGCCCATGCCTACTACGATGCCTTCGAGCACAATCTTGCTGCGGAAAACCTGTTCGCCACTGGTGGCACCCTCTATGGGGTCGGCGTCTTGGAAGGTCCAGCGTATGCGGTTTTTTTGTGCCCATTCGATGAGTTTGCTCTTGAAGTTGACTTCTTTTTTCTCTACGCCCTCAAGGCTGAGCAGGTGGCCGAGGATGCGGTTTTCCACAAAATCTTTGCAGCGGGCATAGCCACGGTCGAGATAAATGGCGCCGATGAGGGCTTCAAAGGCATTGCCGCCCACATTGTTATGGTGAAGGTCGAGGTGCTTGTTGGTCTGGATGAGCCGGTTAAGACCCGTTTCGTCGGCCAGGCGGTTGAGCGAGGTGCGCTGTACGATTTTGCTGCGCAGATTGGTGAGAAAACCTTCGTGCTTGCGGGTGTAGCGATGATAGAGAATGTCGCTCACCACAGCCTCAAGCACGGCATCGCCCAAAAACTCCAGCCGCTCGTTGTCGCCAATCTTGCCCGGCTGGCGGCGGCTCTGAGAGGCGACGAAACGCGACTTGTGCGACAGGGCCTCACGATAGATGTCGATGTGGTGGGGATAGAAGCCCATGATGTCATAGAGCGCAGACGAGAGGGCCTTGTCGCGACTGAATTGGTGCTTGACCTTATCAATAAGGTTTGAAATCATTGTTGATTGAAAAGTAGGAAATAAAACAGAGAAGTGATGGAGGGATATCGCACAGCTTGCCTGTGGCGTCGAGATGGCCTCTCGGACCGGCTCTGCGGCGTCCCTCTGCCGGTGGCAGGTGTATCGGGCACGTCAGGATACATTAAAGTGCGGGCGGTCTGCACTTCCCGCAATCGCTTGCAGGAGACAGACCGTCCGCAGTGAGAGATGTATCCTATAAAGACATTGCTTAGTCTTGATACTTCTTGACAATGCAGCAGGCATTGTGGCCACCAAAACCGAAGGTGTTGCTCAAGGCTGCACGAACGGGACGCTCTTGAGCCTTGTTGAAGGTGAAGTTGAGGTTGTAGTCGATGTTCTCATCGTTGTCGCCTTCTTCGTGGTTGATGGTGGGAGGAATGATGTCGTTCTTGACAGAGAGGGCACAAACCATGGCTTCAACCGCACCGGCGGCACCGAGGAGGTGACCCGTCATTGACTTGGTTGAGCTGATGTTGAGCTTGTAGGCGTGGTCGCCAAAGAGCTTGGTGATGGCTTTCACCTCAGAGATGTCGCCCACAGGCGTAGAAGTGCCGTGAACGTTGATGTAGTCGATGTCTTCGGGCTGCATACCGGCATCTTCAAGCGCAGCGGTCATCACGAGATGAGCGCCGAGGCCCTCGGGATGACTGGCGGTGATGTGGTGAGCATCGGCCGACATACCTACGCCGGCCACCTCGCAATAAATCTTGGCACCACGGGCCTTGGCGTGCTCCAGTTCCTCGAGAATGAGGCAGGCAGCACCTTCGCCCATAACGAAACCGTCGCGGCTGGCGCTGAACGGACGAGAGGCGCGGGTGGGGTCGTCGTTGCGGGTAGAGAGAGCGTGCATGGCGGTAAAGCCACCCACACCTGCAGGCCAGATGGCAGCCTCGGCACCACCGGTCACGATGGCGTCGGCCTTACCCAGGCGGATGAGGTTGAAGGCATCGGCAAAGGCATTCGTAGAAGAAGCACAAGCCGAAGTCGTCGTGTAGTTGGGGCCGTGGAAACCGTATTTGATGGAAATCTCGCCGGCGGCGATGTCGGCAATCATCTTGGGAATGAAGAAGGGATTGTATTTCGGTCCCATTTCCTCGCCGGTCAGTGCATAGTTGCCGGCTTCTTCCTCAAAGGTGTGAATACCGCCGATGCCTACGCCGAGCACGACGCCAATACGGTTTTTGTTGATTTTGTCCATGTCCATGGCGCTGTCGTTGACGGCCTCCATGGCGGCCACAAGGGCATATTGCTCGTAGAGGTCCATCTTGCGGGCCTCTTTGCGGTCGATATAGTCGGTCACCTTGAAGTCTTTGACTTCGCAGGCAAATTGTGTCTTGAACTTAGACGCGTCGAAGTGCGTGATAGGGCCGGCACCGCTGACGCCTTTCTTAAGGTTTTCCCAAGTCTCTGCGGCTGTTTTGCCCAGCGGCGTAAGCGCACCGATACCGGTGATAACCACTCGTTTTAATTCCATGTGTGTTGAATAATTGAAGTGTGAGAGGGAGTTTGAGGCTCTTTCCTTGAAAAAGTCCCAAAGGGGGGAGGACACAAATCCGTGGGACGTAGGCCTGCGCGAAGTTGTCGTCCTCCCCCCTTTGGGGGTAGTAGAGGGCTACTCTATTTATTTGGCGTGCTCCTCAATGTACTTGATGGCATCACCAACCGTAGAGATCTTCTCGGCCTGATCGTCGGGAATGGTCACCTTGAACTGCTTTTCAAATTCCATGATGAGCTCTACAGTGTCGAGAGAATCAGCACCGAGGTCGTTTGCGAAGCTGGCTTCGTTCTTTACTTCAGCCTCGTCTACGCTCAGCTTGTCTACGATGATTTCTTTTACTTTTGCTTCAATTTCAGACATAATGTTCTTGTTTTGAATTAATAGTTATTATTGTACAACTTGTGGCTGCAAAATTAGGCCTAATTCTTAATATATCCAAGACTTTTGGCAAGAAAGTGCATATATTTTGCACAAAACGCTGTTTTTTGTGCTTGAATTGGGCGCTACACTTGTCATTTGAGTTGCTTGATGAAGTAGGTGATAGTGGGGAAATGGTCGGAGTAGCCATTTTGCCAGACGGTGCCGTCAAACGAGCGGAGGGGATAGCCTTTGCGCTTGCCGGAGGGATTGGTGAGGAAGTCGCGGTTGTAGACTTCGGTTTTCCAGAAGCGCAGGGTCTGGCCCGATTTGTCGCTGAGGAAGTTGGCCGATATGATTTGTTGGTCGTAGAGGCACCATGAGTCTTGGTAACAGAGTGAGCCGATGCCTTTGTCGAAGAGGGGCCAGGTGGCGTTGAAGTAGCCGCCGGGCTTGACGTCTTTCTGGCGGCGTACAGCGCCTAACACTTCTGCACAGCTTTCGTCTGAGGGGTCGTCGTTGAGGTCGCCCACGATGATGACCTTATTGCGCGGGTCGGCGGCACAGACAGAGTCGGCAATGTGCTTGCAGATGGCAGCCGCAGCTGCACGTGAGGGCTTGGACTTGTCGCCGCCGTAGCGTGAAGGCCAGTGATTGACGATGATGCTGACAGGCTCGCCTGCCATGATGCCGCTGACGAGCAACTGGTCGCGGGAGCGGAAATTGGGCTGGCCCGGCATCACAAAGGGGTAGGGATGACTCGACACCAACTTGAAAAGACGAGGATTGTAGAGCAAAGCCACGTCGATACCGCGGCGGTCGGGCGAGGAGTAGTGCACGTATTTAAGACCCATCTGTGCCAGTTCGGGGCGGGCTACAAGGTCGGCCACGACACGCTCATTCTCCAACTCTGAGATGCCGATTAAGGCCGGGCCGCCGGGGCAATTCTCTCGAGCCAATCCCGAGATGACGCGAGCCATATTCGACAGTTTCTGCTCATATTTGTCTTCGGTCCATTGATAGGGACCGGTGGGCAGAAACTCGTCGTCGCCGGGATTGTTCGGGTCGTCTTCGGTGTCGAAGAGATTTTCAAGGTTGTAGAAAGCCACAGCCCACACGCCCATTCGTTGGGCAGAGGCCACTCCTATATATAATAATAGGAGCAGGGCGGATAAAAACAGTTTCTTTTTCATGACAAGAGAAGAAGAAGGCAGGCGGAGGCGACAGCGCAAGGCTTGGTCGCTTCCGCCTGCCGTGGGGTACGTGAGATGAGCGTCTCGGCTTATTGTTTTTTGCCGGTGAGCTTGATGTCGTCAATGCGATAGCCGGCCGTGTTGGTCGAAGCCGTAGAGATGAACGATACCGTATTGACGCCGGCAGTCAGACCGGTCAGTTCCACTGTCTGATAAGTGTTGGTCGTAGCAATGGCTGCATCGGGAACCGTCAGCATCGTACCGCCCCAAGACACGCCAATGGCGTTCTGGTTGCCGTCGGCATTGGCCGTAATCTTGTAGGTCAGTTTGAGGTCGGTGTAACCGGTGGTGTCGAAGCCTTCAATCTTCATCTCGGCGTCTTTGTTGGCGGCGAACCACACGTGAGGATTGAGTGAAGAGGTCTGACGCACGCTGGCATTGCTGAAGTTCCAACCGTTGGCGGTCATCACAGGGTCGGTGAAGGTGAGGCCTGACGAACTGGTCCAGGTGTCGTAGGTGATGCTGGGCCAATAGCCGTCGCTGCCTTTTGCCACGCTTTCGCCGAAGGTTTCTTCAAAGATGACGGTAGAGCCGTCGGCTTCCGAACCGCCGCCTTCGCCACCGCCTTCTTCGCCACCTTGACCGGGCTCAATGCCGTCGAAGCCATAGACGTCGTTGATGCTGCGGATGGTGAGTTGCCAGTTGCCGTTGAAGCGGCCGAGGATGGCGATGACGTTTCCGGTGCCCACGGGCAGTTTGGTGGCTGCAAAGTCGGCATAGTTGCTGGTGCGCACGCTGATGGTGTTGCCAAAGGCGTCAGAGAGGTCGCGTGTGCCATAGCCGCTGGTTTCGGCGAAGTTGACTTTCCCGCCTTGGGTGAAGTGAACGCCGGTGAGGCGCACCAGTGTGAACTTGTTGGCGTCGGCAGCGTCACTCAGGCGGCTGATGTTGTCAAACTCTTTGATGTCGATTTTGCTTTCGTCGGCCCAGCCGTTGCAGTGTACGTGGGCTTTGAAGTCTTCATAGGGCGTGCGGTAGAGATAGCCTGAGGGGTGGCCGATTTGTTGTTCGTTGCCGTAGACAGAGATGCAGAGGCCCTTGAGGTCTACAAACACTTCCTGGCCGGCAGCATAGTCGTTATAGACGCCGCTTTGGTCCACGAGCATCGTGATGCCGCCGGTTTCGTCCTGAATATAGATACTCTTGAAGATGTTGCCAGAGCGGTCGTCGCCGGCAATGCGTGCCTTGAGGAAGAGGCTGTCTTCGATGGTGATGGCCTCGTTTGAGGTGGCTGCGGCATAGCGTGTGCGGAGGTCGGCCACGGTGATGACCTGGGCATCTGCGGGCAGGCTGTAAGAAGGCTCGTTGAGCGGCGGCATATCATAGTCGCGGTCGCAGGCCGTGAAGACCATTGCCAACAACACCATGGGGAGGAGCAAAAGGTTATGAATACGTTTCATAATAGGAATGGCTTATTGTGTGTGATTATTCTTTTGTTAAGGGAATGATTAGAAGCGGTAGCTCACGTTGAGGAAGCAGTTGAAGCCCTGCATATAGAAGTATTTGGACTTATAGAGTTCGGGCTTGTCCACACGCACACGGCCTTGTTCGTAACCGCCGGTGCGCACGTCCTTATTGTTAAGGATGTTGTTGAATGCGAGATTGACGTTGATAGAGTTTTTGCCTTTGAGGTAGAATATTTTACCGATAGAGAGGTCAATGGTGAAGTCTGCGTCAAACTCTTCCTGGTGAGTCAGTGTCTGATAGGCGTTCCAGAGTTCTGGATTGTTGGGCGTCACGGCCGGGATGGTCGATGAGCCGCTGGTGTAGCCGTTGTAGATGGAGGCAGTGCGACGCGAGGGTGCCACTTCCACGAAGTTGCGGCCGAAGCCGTTGATGTTGGCTCCGAGGAACCAGTAGTCGATGAAGTAGCGGATGCCAAACGTACCGGCCACTTGGGGCATACCGCCCACGTAGACGCCTTTCATGTAGACGCGCTCCTCTTCCTGCAAGGAATATTCGCCCACGTCTTTGCCGTTTTCGGTCGAATATTGTCCCATCGGGTTGTTGGCGTAATAGTATTCAGAGATGGTTCCGGCAAGGTCGAAGCTCCAATGTCCGTCGAGCTTGTAGGTCAAGCCGAGTTCTACGCCATGGTGCACTTTGTTGACGCCCGTCATCACGTGGTTGACGAAAGTCACGCCGTCGTAGTAATAGCTGTTGCGCTCCAGCATATCCCAGAAATTAGTCTGGAACACCGACACGCGGCCTTGGAGTTTAGGCGTTGAGAAGATGTAGTTCAGGTCGGCGGCGAAGAGACGCGAACTTTTGAGATTGTCGGGCGTGGCGTCAGAGACGCGGGGAGAGATATAGGCGTCGTTGACGAGCGGAGCCTGTGTGCCGTAGCTGAGGTTGGCCGTGAGGATGTGCCGGCCATTGAATTTATAGGTGAGGCCGCCTTTGAGCATCATGTCAGTGAAACTGTGATGGCGTCCGGGGCCATAAGAGTTGTTGGGGTTGTGGCCGTTGCGCATGGCGCCGTCACGCCAGAAGTCAGTGTGGGTGAGTTGGAAGCCGTAGTAGGCATCCCAGTGGCCCACGCTGTATTCGTTGACAATCCAGCCTTTAAGCGAATTGATGTTGATTTTGAAGTCGTAGCCGAAGATGCCGCCCTCATAGACGCGGCGGTTGGGGCGGTTGAGGTCGCTCTGGCGCTGGTCGTCTTGTCCGGGGTAGTCTGTGTCGGCATATTTATCGATGTCGAGCACATAGTCGGCGCCGAGCAGGTCGTCTACGGTTTTGAACTGGCGCGAAATGGTGTTGCGTGCCACGAAGCCGGCGTTGAGTTTGCTGTGTCGGCTGAGGCGGGCATTGATGGTGGCGTTGAAGGTCGTTTCATAAAGGTCGCTTCTGCGCTCTTCCACAAGATAGACGGCGTTGCCGTTGCCCATTCGTTTGTTTTGGGCATTGGCGGCATAGAGTGAAGCCCAGTCGATTTGCGTGAAAGAGGGGTCGCCCATACGCCAGCGCTCTGCATAGGCCTCGGCTGCGTCGATGGCCGCCGTACTGTTATAATAAAGGAAGTAGGAAGGCAGATAGCGGTAGTAGTCGGGGCGCGGGTCGGCACCGTCAAACCAGTTGAGCGACGTGTTGCCGTAGCGACCGTAGTGGAAAGCCAGTCCGGAGTTGAGTGTCACGTTGGGTGTGATTTTCCACGTATAGCCCAGCACGGTGGTGGGGTCGTAGGCCATCACTTGGCGGGCGTTGCGCTTTTTGCCGTTTTGGTAGCCCCAGTTGGGGTTATAAAGATTATTGCCGGTGAGGTCGTAGACTTCCTGCAGCGTACCTGCTTGCTGGCCGCGGCGTACGGGTGAGCCGAAGGTGGTCAGTGTGAGTTTGTGGTCGCCGCCCTGCCAGCGTTTTTCAAGCATTAAGGCGTAAGAGAAGTTGCGGTAGAATGTGCCGTCGATGACGCCTTCGTTGGAGTAGCGCCCGCCCACCAAGGCCGAGAAGGCCCAGCCGCGTTTCGACAGTCCGGTGTGGTAGGAGAGCATGGCACGCATCCAATAGTTGCGGTTGGTGTAGGTCACTGTGGCCTTGCCGCCTCGGGCAAAGTCGCCGGCCTGCATACGGATGTTTTCGGCGCCGCCAATCGATCCGAAGGTGAAGGCACCCGGGGCTGAGTTGATCAGGTCGTCGCCGTTGCGGGTGAAGTCGTTGATGGCACCTATGGACGAATAGTTGAACACGCCTCTGAGCTGGTCGTTGAATGGCACGCCGTTGATGAAAGTCTGCTCATATTGGCTTTCATATCCGCGGGTGCGGAAACGCATGTTGGAGAGCTGGTAGCCCATCTTGTTTTGGTAGACATCGTGCGAGGTGAGCACTTGCGTGTTGATGTCGTTCGACGATGAGTTGCTGCCATCTTCTCCATCGGCGTCAAACTGCGAAGCGTCTATCACACCGATGAGTGAGAGGGCGTCGTCTGCGATGGAGTCGGTTTGGGCCGTCATCATGCAGGGGAAGAGCAACGCTCCGACGGGAATTAATGCTTTTTTTATCATATAAAGGAATGATGAAATTGAAAAAACGCCGGAGACGGTGGCTCTCATTGGTCGAGAGGCGCCGTCTCCAGCGGATGGGGGAGAGGATTAGTCTTTAGTTCCCACAAGCTTGATGTTGTCAATGCGATAGCCTGCGGTGTTGGCCGTAGACAACGACACGAACGACATCACTGTGGCACCGGGCGTGAGGCCGGTGATTTCCACGCTCTGGTAAGTGTTGGTGGTGGCGATGGCTTTGGCCGGCACGGCTATCGTGTCGCCGCCCCAGGTGAGCTTGATGGCGCTCTGGTCGCCTGCGGCATTGGCGGTGATGTCGTAGGTGAGTTTCAGGTTGGAATAGCCTGCAGTAGTGAAACCTTCAATCTGCATTTCGCTGTCTTTGTTGGCTGCAAACCACACGTGGGGATTG
This sequence comes from Alloprevotella sp., assembly GCA_051892575.1. Classification (GTDB taxonomy): domain Bacteria; phylum Bacteroidota; class Bacteroidia; order Bacteroidales; family Bacteroidaceae; genus Alloprevotella. The sequence goes on from JBJFGJ010000039.1 coordinate 11,804, forward strand.
AGTGTTGACGTCTGGCGCACGCTGGCATTGCTGTAGCTCCAACCGTTGGCGGTGACAAACGGGTCGCTGAAGGTGAGACCTGATGAGCTGGTCCATGTGTCGTAAGTGATGCTGGGCCAATAGTTGTCGCTGCCTTTGGATACGCTTTCGCCGAAGGTCTCTTCAAAGATGATCACTTCGGTGCCGGGTGTCACGTCGCCGCCTTCTTCGCCGCCGCCTTCTTCAGCATCACCGAAGTCTACGTCGATGGTGCCGCCGGTTGTGGTGGTCCAGTCGGTGATGGTGGCTGTGCCAAACTGCACGTAGAGGGTACCGCCGGTATTGGTCACGTTCACAGGGAAGTCAATGCTTTTGCCGGCCTCGAGTGCCGAAGCTGGCAGAGGCACGCTCACGGTCTTGTCGGCCACGGTGAGTTGCAGTTGGGCGTTGGTCAGTGAAGCAGGCACGAGAATGGCTTCAGCTTTTGTGCCGGCAGCATTCACCTGGAAATTGACCGTACCAGTGGTCTGGGCCACGTTGAGTGTACCGGTGGCCAGATCGAAGGTGGCGCTGGTGGGCACACCTGTAACGGCAGCCTCAAGACCCACAGTGGTGGGGATAGTGGCGTCGGCGTTGATGGTCAGCAAGACGTTGGCCAACTGGTGGCTGAAGCCCAGATTGACGGCGCTGGTAGAGGCTGATACGCCGGTGGCGTTGTTGGAATAGAGCAAGTCGATGGCAGCCAGATTGCTTTGGTCGCTCACGTCGATGGGCAATATCGTGCCGCTCACGTTGGCCGTGTAGGGATAATAGGCCACGAAGTCGGCAGTGCCTTCTTCAGGATAATAGATGGCGTCGGCAGCCGAGGCGGCAGTGATGTTGCCGCGGTCGTCGGTGACGTATTGGCGGTTTTGCACAGTGGCGTCTGCCAGAGCCGTGCCGCTTGATTTCATGTAGATACCGATTTGGTCACCTGAGGCCCAGGTAGAGCCTGAGGCCTTGTGCTTGGAGATGTAAGAGGTGAACTTCACGGCACCGCCATTGACGTCCCATGAGGAGTCGTCGTCGAGACTGGAGCAGGCTGCGAGCGTCATTATGCTCAGACCTGCAAGGAAAAGATGTTTAAGTTCCATGATAGAGAGATTAATAAGTCTATTTTTTTTGAAGAAATGTCTTTGAAGCGTTGATCATTGCCATTTGCTGGCATCGTAGCTGGCCTTATAGGTGTCGCTGATGGAGGGGAAGAAGGTGAAGCCCGTCTGGCTTTCCAGTTCTTTCACCGAGAGTGCGGCGTCCATATATGAGCCTGAGTAGGACGCGTTGTTAAATTTGAAGGCGATGGTATAGGCCGTGCCTGTCTGTCGGTCTATGCGGGCCAGAGCCTTGAAGTAGTAAGCCGGTACGGCCACGTTGGCGCCGTCGTTGTCGGTGGTGTAGCGGATGCTCGTAGAGCCCACGGCCGACGGCATGGCGCCCGTCACGACATAGAGTGTGTCGATGTTTGACGACCAGTTACGCAGTTTACCTTCGAGTGTGGCCCAGACGTTTTGGTTGAGTGAACCCACCTGCGGGGTCATATTGGTGAAATAAAACGTCTGCTGGTTGGCTTCAAGGTTCACCAGACGGTCGGCACTCGGTATCTGATGGCCGCGGTCGTAGCCATTGATGCCCTTGGTCATGTTGGCCTGCAGCGAAGCGGCGATGGCGGGGTCGAAAGCCCATTCGTCAGTGCGGCTCACGTTGCTCTGTGTGTAGTAGTTGCAGAGCGGATAGGCCACCCAGTAGGCTATTTTCAGGTCGGTATCGTAAAGCATCGAGTAGTTGCGCACCTGCTTCGAACCGTCGGTGAAATAGTGGGTGATGTATTTGAGGTTTTGGGCCGAAAACTCGTCGGCGGTGATGACCGGCGTCTCGGTCCATTTGGCATATTTCACCTCCTCGGCCTGTGTGCCGCCCGAGTTGGTCAGGCGCACGGTGTAGGCCTTCACCTGTCCTTTTTCATAGGTCACGTTGTCGGCAATCGTCACCTGCTTACTCTTGCCGTCAGCCGTCGTGATGGTCACTTTGAGCGGCTGTGTGGCAGACTGCCCGGCGTTGGGGATTACAAAAGCAGTGGCGGTGGCATTCTGTCCCGAGACGGCTACGGTCATAGTCACGCTGCCTGTGCCACTGAGGTTGGAAAAGGTGGCGTCGGCGAGGTGGAAACTGGCCGTCGTGGGCGTTTCGTTAAGGCTGACGGTGAGGCCTTCAAGACTGCTGCCGGTGGTGTTGACAAAGTTGAGTTGCACTTTGGCCAATTGGTGGGTGAAGTTCAGACCCACTGGGGCGTTTTGGCGGCTCACGCCTTTGGCATTGTCGGCATACATCAGGTCGATGGCCTCGGGGTTGCTTTGGTCGTGAAGGTCTACGGCATAGATGCCGCCGGCCACGCCGGCAGAGTAGGGGTAGTAGGCCACGAAGTCCACAGCCGAGCCGTCTTTGGGATAAGCCAGAGCCGTGGTCTGTCCGGCAAAATAGCCGTTGCCTTCGGTCGTCACGTAGCAGGTGCCCTGCGGTGTGGTCTGTGCAGACTGATCGAGCGTCTGTCCCGTCGGCATCATGTACACGCCGATTTTGTCGCCGGCCGTCCAGGCCGTGGCCGTGGCACGCTGTGTAGTGGCCGAGAAGGCCACCGTTTCGGGCGCGTCGTTCACGGCATAGTCGCCGTCGGCACTGCAGGCGGTGAGCGACAGTGTCAAGGCGCTCACCATGAAAAGGTTTTTAATGCAATAAGTCATAAATGATAATAAGGTGTAGTCGTGGAAAATGATGTGGGCACTATGGAATGGGTGAAATGATAGGCAGGTCAAAGCCCACAAGTTTCCGCTCGTGTTTTATTGGGAGCAAATATAGGTCATAAAAATTAAAAACTTGTTGCAAAATGCTCACAAAATAGTTTTCGGCACAAAAAAACACGGTTACGACGCACACGACCGGTGTCGGGCGCGGCCTAAAATGATAAAAATGCGTAATTTTGCCGCCGAAAATATGTTTTAGATTACACCTTTACGACTATGTCTCAAAAACCATCCATTCCAAAAGGCACACGCGATTTCGGTCCACTTGAGATGGCCCGTCGCAACTATATATTCGACACTATCCGCCAGGTTTATGCCCGCTACGGTTTCCGTCAGATAGAGACCCCGGCCATGGAAAACCTCTCCACCCTTATGGGCAAGTATGGCGAGGAGGGCGACAAATTGCTCTTCAAAATCCTCAACTCGGGCGACTTCCGCTCATCGGTCACTGCCGAAGACTACGCCTCCGACTCTGCCGCCCGTCTGGCTGCCCGTTTTTGCGACCGTGGCCTGCGCTATGACCTCACCGTGCCCTTCGCCCGCTATGTGGTGCAACACCGCGAAGAGTTGCAAATGCCCTTCAAGCGCTATCAGATACAGCCCGTATGGCGTGCCGACCGTCCGCAAAAAGGTCGCTATCGTGAGTTTTACCAGTGCGATGCCGACACCGTGGGCTCCGACTCGTTGCTCTGCGAAGTGGAGCTGATGCAGATGGTCGACGAAGTGTTCCGTCGTCTCGGCATCCGTGTGTGCATTAAAATCAACAACCGCAAAATCCTCACCGGCATCGCCCAGACGCTTGGAGCTGCCGACAAGATTGTCGACATCACCGTGGCCATCGATAAGCTCGACAAGATTGGTCTTGAAGGTGTCAACGCCGAGTTGCGCAGTGTCGGCCTTGCCGAAGAAGCCATCACCCGCCTGCAGCCCATCATTGCCCTCTCGGGCACCAATGCCGACAAACTCGAGACCATGCGCTCAGTGCTGGCAGAGAGTGAAGAAGGTCTGAAAGGCATCGACGAAGTGGCCTTTGTGCTCGAAAGCCTCCGCAGCGCAGACTTGACCAATGCCATTGAGTTTGACCTCAGCCTGGCGCGCGGTCTCAACTACTACACCGGCTGCATCTTTGAAGTCAAGGCACTCGACGTGGAGATTGGCAGCATCACCGGTGGCGGCCGCTACGACAACCTCACCGGCATCTTCGGTCTTCCTGGCCTCAGCGGCGTGGGCATCTCGTTTGGTGCCGACCGCATCTACGACGTGCTCGATCGTCTTTCGCTCTATCCCGACAATGCCCGCAGCGGTGCCGACCTGCTTTTCATCAATTTCGGTGCCGCCGAAGCCGCCCATTGTCTTGGTTTGGCCCGTCAGACCCGTGCCGCCGGCATAGCCACCGAGGTCTATCCCGACAGTGCGAAGATGAAAAAGCAGATGGCCTACGCCAATGCCCTTGGCATTCCCTTCGTGGCCATGGTGGGCGAGACCGAGATGGCCGAAGGCCGCGTGTCGCTCAAGGATATGACCACCGGCGAGCAGTCCTCGCTGACCATCGACGAAGTCATCGCGAAGATAAAAGGCTGAAAGTTTTTTGAGTTAAAGAGTCAAAGAGACAAAAAGTTTGAGCGACGAAGTAAGCCCTAAAGGGCTTTCTGGGCCGCACAAAAATGACCAAATTCAAATCCCAATTTTGAACACCCTACCTTGCTCTCTTTGTCTTAAATGTTATTGGCGTCACACGTCATCCCGGTTCTTGTTCACGCAATCCGAGGAGGTGTCGACGCCATTTTTATGCCTCTTTTTTGCAAGATAAAAAATATTTAATATTTTTGCGCTGAACTACTTACGATAACCAATCTAATCACTATGAACAAAAAAATCCGAATGTTTGCCAAGGGGATGTTCCTCCTTCTGGCAAGTGTGACGTCTACCTCCACGATGGCAGCCGGCACCCCGACGACTTCGGGAGGCGGCAAGGCTATGGCCGCTGCCGAAGAGAGCTCGACGGCGACCGGTATGCCCGAGGACGGCAAGACCTATTACATTTATTGTGACAACGCCACCCAGCAGTTTTTCTACAACAACGGCGGTACGCTGGCCGTGAGCAATGGCGTGACCAAAGATCCCTCGCTCTACACCTTCACCTGTACGGTGACGGACGAAGGCAAGTATCAGTTCCAAAACGTCAGCAATAGCAAGTATTTTGGCTTCAAGGCCTTCAGTGCCTCCGCCTACAACTACACCCTCTCCGACGGCGTGCCCTCGGGCGAGGCTGTGCATCTCTATGGCGATGCCAACGAACGCTATCTTGTGATGAAGGAAGACGGCGGCTTTGACCAGTCTACGGTGGCCACCTACACCAAAACCGACAACAACATCTACTCGGCCAACTACATCTTCGTAGATGCGTCGACCTGCAACATCCTCTCGTTTACAGGCAATGCCGCTTCAGGCGCCACCATCACGTGGAACGGCGAGACCAAATCGCTCCCCTGCAGCTATCTCGTTATGCCCGGAACGACCGTGACCGACGCACAGGTCACCTTGAACTACGACGCCGCCACGCTGGCCGATGCCACGCTCAAATATGAAGGTGTTTTCACCAGCGCCGGCGTGGAGACGACTTTGCCCGCAACTTACGACGGCACGGCCAATGCTTCATACGAAATCCGCTTTATGCCCGACGTCTTCTCGTCAACATACGGCGAGAAATGGGTGCGTGTGATCAATGCCCGCATACCGACCAATGGCTTCACCCTGCCCGGCAACACCTCGGGACAGATTGCCACCAACACCGTAGACCCGTCCAATCTCGACCACCTCTGGTGTCTCGTGGGCGACTACAAGAGTTTCAAGATCTACAGCCACACCAGCGAGACCCAGGTCATCACTCACGACGGCACACCCAACGGCGGCGAGGCCGTAAGCCTGCAAACCGCCAGCGCCACCAGCACCGCCCAGTCGTGGCAACTGGCCGACTACACCACTTCGGCCTATTCCGGCTATGCCATTGAGGCCTCCGGCAGTACGGCCAACATCGGACTCAACCCCCACGGTGGTGTGCCTAACGACTTGAAATTCTTCAGCAGCACCGACGGAGGCAGCACGTGGAATTTCCTCATCGTCGACACCGCCAAGCCCGTCAAACTCAGTGCCACCGTCACGGGAACGGCCTTTGAAAACAACCCCGTGGCCGATATCACCATCACCTCGGCCGGCTCTACGTTGACCTATCCCATCCGTCAGACGGCCTCAAACCCCACGGGTAATCTGGACGAAACACAGATTTATCTCTACAAAGACAAAACCTTCACGGCCTCTTCTTACTACTACCGAGGCTTTGATTGCGAGCAGTCTCTCAACGGCAATCCCGTAGCTTCGATGGCCAACCTCACACTGGAAGAAGGCATGAGCCTTAGCTTCAACTATACGGCCAACGGCGACCGCATCATCTTCACCTCCCCCGACGCCAACGGCAAGCCCTACCGCATCCCGGCCATCACCACAGCCCTCAACGGCGACGTCATTGCCGTGGCCGACAACCGCCCCTGTGGCAGTGACATTGGCTATGGCGAGGTGGATATTAAGGTCCGCATCTCCAAAGACAATGGCGCCACGTGGTCAACCGAAGCCTTCCTGGCCGACGGCGACGGCGACGAGTCGCGCATCACCGACAGCGACAACACCAACAACTACGCCTATGCCTACGGCGACGCCGCCATCGTGGCCGACCGTGAAAGCAACAAGGTGGTCGTGTTCTGTGTAGCCGGTAAGACCGTTTGCCACAACGGCAACTACATCCCCGACTCTGACGAGAGCAACCCCAACCGCGTGGCCAAAGTGGTGGGCACCTACAACGAGAGCACCTCTGCCTGGGAATGGACCGAACCCGTCGAGGTGACCGAAGCCTTCTACTCGCCCTTCGTCAGCGAGACCGACGGCGTGAAGACGGCCACCGTCAAGTCGCTCTTCATCGGCTCGGGCCGCATCATGCAGAGCCGCGTGGTCAAGAAAGGCGCCTACTATCGCCTCTATGCCGCCCTCTGGACCAAGAACGAAGGCAACCGTGTGGTTTATTCTGACGATTTCGGCGAAACCTGGAATGTGCTCGGCACCATCACCGACCGTCCGGCCTCAAGCGGCGACGAGCCCAAATGCGAGGAGTTGCCCGACGGCACGGTCGTGCTCAGCAGTCGTAAGGCAAACGGCCGCTACTTCAACCTCTTCACCTTTGCCTCAACCACCGGCGAAGACGCCTACACCACCGGCACCTGGGGCACAGTGACCACCGGCATCAGCAACTCAGACTCGGGCACCAATGGCGAAATCTACCTGCTCAAAGGCGTCATGGACCAGAAGACGGGTCTGAAGAAAGACGTGATGTTGCAGTCTGTGCCTCTCGGCAGCGGCCGTTACAATGTGTCGATTTGGTATAAGGAGATTGACCCCAACACCACCTACACGCCGGCCACCTTTGCCGCCGGCTGGACCTTCGGCAAGCAGGTGAGCTTCCGCGGCTCGGCCTATTCCACCCTCACTTGGCAAAACGACGGTCGCATCGGCTTCCTCTTTGAAGAGGTTCCCGGCGGATACTGCATCATCTATTGCCCCATCACCGTGGCCGAAGCCACAGGCGGCGCCTATACACTCTATGACAAAGCCGAGAGCGTGAACGTGGGTGTGGCCGGTGCCAACGAAACTCTGGGCAAGACCGGTCCCGGTTACCCCAAAGCCACCGCTGCCGCACGCACCACTCTGCAGACAGCCATTGCCACGGCACAGAGCAGCACCTCAGACGACACCGACGCCATTCTCAACACCCTTGCCGCCGCTGTGACCACCTATAAGGCCACGACCGCCGACATCCAGTTGCCCGAAGACGGCAAAGCCTATACCTTCTGCAACGTCACCAAGGCCGGCGTGAAACGTTATCTCAAATATGAGGGCGAAGCAACCGGTATGAAATATTCAGCCGCCGACGCCGCCGATGCCACCGTCTTCGTGTGCCGCGACTTGGGCGAAGGCAAATACGTCTTTGTCTGCAACGACGGCAAATATCTCATTTGGCGAGGCAGCAATGCCGGTGGCAACAGCCAAAAAGGCTATTGCGACTACTTCAATCAGCCCTTCTCCACCACTGTCCAAGTGACGACCACCGACCCCGACTCGGGCGAGAGCACGACGACAGACGTCACCGAAACGGCCAAAGACTGGCCCATCATTACCCTGGCCAAAATGACGGCAGGTGGCCAAGTGAGCGGTACGCAAGAGGCACTCTTCGGCTATCTCACCTTCCGTGGTCGCCGACTGGCCAATGTAGGTAATGGCAATGAGTTCTCCTACACCGTAGTGACTACCGCAGGTGCTTTCGACCAGGCTTCAGTGCCTTTCTTCAACGACAACTATACTTCTGCCACCCTCATTGAAGAGGCTGCTTATCCCAACAGCCTCAGCCTCACGGCCGTGAGCGAGAGCGATACCTATATCAGAGGTCTCGAGGCCGGCAACACCATCTGCACCTTCAGTGCACCCTTCCCCACGGTGATACCTGCCAACGCTCAGGCGTTTTATGCCACCAGCACCGAGAATGGTGCCACGATGAAAGCCGTCACTGTCGCAGCCATTCCCGCCAACCAAGGCGTGGTAATGGTGGGTCAAGCCGGTTTCACTTCCGGGCTGATGGTACCCGTCACGACCGAAGAAGTGGCCGATCTCTCCGGCAATGTGTTCGCCCACACGGCCGGTGCGCCCCATGTGCTCGTGGACGGTGACTATATCCTGGCCAACAGCACCGACGGTCTGGCCTTCTACAAAGGTGCTCCCGGCACCACAATCGGTATGAACCGCGCCTATATTCCCGCAGCCGTCTCCGGCGAGACCGGCCGTGCCTTCACGCTCAACTTCGGCGAGGCCACCGGAATAGGCACTGCCGTGAGTGCTGACGACGCCGCTGCCGACGCTCCCGTCTTCGACCTCACCGGCCGCCGTGTCAACACCCTGCGCCAAGGTTCGCTCTACATCAAGGGCGGTCAGAAGTTTATTGCCCGCTAACACGTTCCATTCACTTCAAACAGAAAGTAAAATGAAAAAGACATATCAACAGCCGGCATCTGCTTCCGTTCAGTTTTATGCCGAACACGACCTGCTTCTCACCAACTCGGCCGTGATTGGCACCAACGACTCGGCCGACTATGTAGACGGCTCCGAAGCGCTCACCAATCGTCAAGGCTCGAGCTCCTATTGGGACGAC
>JBJFGJ010000040.1:0-5181 GCA_051892575.1 Alloprevotella sp.
GCACGGCCACGCCTTTCGGCATCGCAGAAGGCAAAGCTTAAGCATTAAGATTAGCTCAAACAAACTTTGAGGAATGTCTCTCTTTCGGGACATTCCTCTTTTTTTTGGGCGTGATATGCAGGTACCTGCAGAAGCAAAAGAAAAGCCTTCTTTGCCGATTGAAGCAAAGAAGGCTTTTAGTGTATCACGAGTCAGTGAACGTCTTACCGTGTGATGGAAGAGGGATTATTTCACCACTTTCTTGCCATTGAGGATGTAGACGCCCTGACGGGGAGCCTGCTGCAGACGGCGACCGGAGAGGTCGTAAATTTCGCGACCGTTTTGCTCCATCTGTACGCCTCCGACAGAGGTGGGAACCTTGACCTTGAGAATGGCGTCTACAATCGAGCCGCCATTGGCCAAGATGCCATTGGCACCGGTGCAGGTGCCATCGGCTGCCACCTGACCGCCGGGATCGATGCTATTCCAGTCGAGCTTGTAGCGGATGCGGTATTCACCTGCCGTAGCAGGGGCCTGGAAGGGAGGCAATACGCGGGTGTTGCGAGCCTGACCTGAAAAAGATGTGCCTGCAGAGTTTACACCGGCATCGTCAGTGCCGAAAGCACCGTTGTAGAAGCTGAAGCTCATCACGTCGGTACCGCTCTGGTCGGTGCTGCCTTCAATGAACGAAAACTGCTGGTCGTTGTCCAAGTCAATATAGACATAGGCATTCATCCAAGTACCGTTCATATCGAGCGTGGCGGTGAGGGTGTCTCCGATTTCACATACCAACTTGGCAGAGTCCACCTCGGTGAGGTCAATGTAGGGCTGGGCAAAACCGATGTTGATGGTCTGGGTCTCGCCGCCTTGGGGCGTCAGGCTGAAATTGGTGATGTAGCGGTCTGTACGTGTGGGTGTCTGATCTTTGTCGAAATTGAGGGCATAGGGGCCTACGTATTTCGGCGTAACCGTAATGACAATGGTCTGAACGATGCCGGAACCGTCGATGGCAGCAGCGGTGATGGTGGTGGTACCCTCAGTAAGGGCCGACACCAAGCCGCCGTTGACTGTGGCTACCTCAGGGTTTGAAGAGGTCCATTCGAGAGCGGGAAAGTTGGCCGTAGCAGGAGTCACAACAGCTTTCACCACAATAGTCTTGCCCACTTCAACTGTATTGTCAACACTGTCGGTGGAGAGGCCAATGCCGTTGACGAGAGTCACGGTTTCGGCACTGTTCACGCCGTCGAATGCAAAGACGGTGCTGCCGGGCAGAGACACAGTGAGTTCCTGGTCGATAGAGATGGGCTCACCTTCGGTCAAGCCGGTCAAAGCGTCCTGAACACCAAACGACTTGCGCAGAATGATGCTTCCAGATACATTGGCAGGGATGTTGAGGGCTTCACGGAGTGTGAAGGTATAGTCTTGAGCATCGTTGGCACCGTTGCGGAGGGCGAGAGTGGCTTTCTTACCATTCCAAGCGGCCCAACCATAGACTTGGGCAACCGAACCGGTCCAGGGATTACCACCTACCCAGTGGGCATCGGGCAGAACATCGGCATTGCGTTTCTGCCAGCTGATGCACTCGGCAAGGTCGGCCCAGAGCTGACCCTTGTTGATGCTGTTCATCAAAGCATAGTCGTTGTAAAGTTCAACCATACCCGAACCGCAAACGAAGGCACAACGCAACTCGCGCAGACAGGCCTCGTAGGTCTTGTTGGAGCTGACAGAACCGAAGTTGGAGAGGATAAATCCGTGAGTCATCAACGTGTTGATGGGACAGATGGGAGAGTTGGTCACGTAGTTCTGATAAACCAGACGGTCGCGATAGGTAATCCAGTTTTCACGGTCGATGCTGTTGTTGCCAATCGTGCCGTAGTCGTTCTCCTGACGCCAGGTGGCATCGGTGTAATGATACCAGAACGGGCTGGCCCATGTACCGACGGTGGTGTTGAAGAAGATGTCGCGCTTGAGGTTTTCGCGAACGTAACGTTCGAGACGGATGATACCTTCGGCATTTTCGTTTCCGGTGTCGCCGGCGTCAGGGCCGACAGCGCTGAACTGTGCAGAGATACCGTCGAACTTGAAGAAGCGGAAGTCACCGTTGTTCTGGGTCAGGTTCTTGGCAGCATCGAGGAAGGTCTGATAGTAGGCGGGGTTGGAGAGTTGCATACCGCCACGACCTTCAGCGTTCCAGTAGGCGCGACGGTAGTTACCGCTGGTGCCATAGCCACCCACCGGGCCGAGCCAAGCACCTACACCTGCGCCCATCTCGGCGGCAAGAGCGGCAATGTCTCTCATTTCGTTGGGGAAACCTGCGTGGAAAGTCCACAAGCCGTAGTTGTCCCAACCGTCGTCAATGACGAAGCTGTTAGGACCAACGCCGTAGCGGTCGTAGAAGTTGGTCTTCCAGTTGTTGAGCACGTCGAGCACCTGGTTGGCGTTCATATTCTGCGTGGGATCGGCAGCATTGTTGCGGTTGATGTTCAACTCGTACCAAGAGATATAAGCGGGATTGGGACGCCAGGGCACAGCACGCTCACGCTCTGAATAAGCCAAGAAAGAGCGACGCTTCTGAGTCTTATGGATATTGGTGTTGGCCTGTTCACCATCTTGGGCAACCAGACCGACAACGGCAGAAATCTTCCAGGTTTCACCGGCATTGAGTGTGGTGTTGCGGCTCCAGCGGCCCTGAATGCCTACCACATCAGTGTTGATCACGACACCTGCCTTGGGATTGTAAATCTTCACGCTCATCTTGCTGGTAGCCGTGATGGTCTCACTGGCATTCTCTGCCAAAACGCGCAAAGTGTAGGTGCCGTCATTGGGAGCCACAAACGTGAACGTATTGTTGCTGGCCTGATTACCTGAATAACCGCTGTGGTAGTCGTTGGCTGCGACAGCACCTGTAGCGTCGAGCAAGTCGGCACCACCAAAGTTCAGACGGTGTGTGCCACCGGTGTATTCGACGGTAATCTCTACTTTCTGGTTGGCCTCGAGCGTCACGCCGCTCTTGGTGACAGCATAGATATTGGGATAGCTCTTGCCAGTGGCCTCGGTAACACGGTTGGGCACGTCGTCTTCGGCCACCTGAGTCCAATCCTCAACAGCAATTGAGGTGTCTTCGAGAGTCTGGGCGAGTTCATATTTATCTTCCTCACCAGTGGCACCGCCGACGGTGTTGTAACCTACGGGGTTCTCCAAACCGGCAAAAATCTTGTCACTCATCAAGACGGCACCACGCGTATTGCCCACAACAGCAGGAGTGGAACCGGCAGCGCGGGTGTCGACATTATAAATCATAGGAATGACATTGTACATATCCACGCTGTCGACGCCGGTGAGTTCCATCTCTGTGCGGAGATAGTGACTACCGTCGCGCAACACAGCACGCCAAATCACCTTGATGGCCTTGCCATTGTAGGTGTAATCGTATTCGGCCTCAAGAGCCTTGCCGTCGAAATGTTCGGCACCACCCACAGAGTCGGTCGAACCAACCAACGAAACGGCACGAAGATTTGACAGGGACATTGCTGAAGCCGGCACATTGTCGCCATTGCCGAATGCAATGGTGAAAGGCTCGGTGCCTGCCTCGAGGTTCATAGCCTTAGAACCTGCAAAATAAAGTGCATCACCCACCTTCATAAAGCTGGCGGCAAGTACATTGTTGCTCAAAGTGTAGACATTGTCTGCCTCCTCGATTGCAGCGGCGCCAACGGCGGTCTGCTGTTCGGGATAGAGCACGGCCAAGTCATACACAGCCTTATCGGCCTGAACAGGAATGGTGGCCACATTGACGGTGACGGTGTGTGCCACATCGTTAATGGAAATTGTGGCAAACTGACCTTCACCAACCACAAGCGTAATCTGATCGCGGGTCAAAGAGCCTTCTTGTGAGTAGGTGTCGCCATTGGAGTAAACAGTGCCACCAATAGAAATCGTCACACCATCGGGCAATACCATCGTGTAGGTCTGGACGATAACCTCGGAGAGAGACCAGCGGCTACCGGCATCCTGGCTACCACCTTGTTCCCAAAGGCCAAGCGTGTTGCTTCCGTCTACGGGATTGTTGGTGACACCCGTATACCAATTCAAATACTTACCGGCCACTTCAGTGGAGTTGTAAGGCGCAATCTGATAATTGTCGCCAGAATAATTCACCACCTTGAAATAGGCCCCTTCGGTCTTGTCGTCGGTCATCTCGACGAAATTGACCTTATTGGCATAACTGGCGGCCTTGGTGTAGCTGAGCCATTTATTGGCCTTGTAACTGTAGATGTAATAGGTGTCTTCCATTCCATCTACGGCATAAAAAGCAAACTGCCCGTAATTCTCGGGAGTCTGCGTGGGAGCGGTCAAGCTATTGGCATAGTAACCATTCCCCTGCACCATGGTATAGACGTGCTCAGGCCTGCCTTCACCGGGCTGGATCGTCGACGCCACTACCACATCTGCCTTTGCCCCCAGCGCACACGCCAAGAAGCAAAGCAATAAGGAGTAAAGCTTCTTCATTGAAAAAGAGTAGTAGAAAAGGTTAATATTAAAGGTTTTAGATTGTAAATGTCTATAAAGAAACACCGCGCTGACAAGGCGGAATTTTCTCAAGTGCAAAGAAAAAGAAAAAAAAAGATACCGCAAAATTATTCTTTCGCATATTCGCGAAACTCTGGGTATACAGAGCAGGATAAGGTATATAATGCACAAATCTTTCAATAAGCAGTAGCCGGGCATTAGAGCGTGGCCAGCCAATAGCCCAATGCGACCATGCACAGGCCAACCACGAGACTTAAGCCAACATATAAGCCCAAAGAAAGGAAGGCTTCGGATCGTAGCAACATCAGCGACTCAGTGGAAAAGGTAGAGAAGGTGGTGAAACCGCCACAAAAGCCGGTTACCAAGAGGCATTGCAACTCTTTGGAGAACCAATGATGCCTTACACTTAACCCAAGCAACAACCCAATCAAAAGACAACCCAAAAGATTGGCAGCAAGTGTGGCAATGGGGAAAGCCCCACATGGCGTTTTAATGAAAAAAGATAGCAAAAAGCGGCACATACCGCCCAAACCGCTGCCAATGCCTACAAGCAAGAGCATATACCATAAACTCATAAAATATACGATTAAGAAATTGCGAAGAAGGAGTGATGACCTTTCTATAAAAAAGAAACCTCTGAGAGTCATTTGACCATCAGAGGCTTTCTTCTTT
>JBJFGJ010000041.1:0-5163 GCA_051892575.1 Alloprevotella sp.
AGAGCGGCGCCAACATCTCGGCCATCATCTTGCGCTACTTCAACCCCATCGGCGCACACCCCACGGCCATCATCGGCGAACTCCCCAACGGCGTGCCCGCCAACCTCATCCCCTACCTCACCCAGACGGCCATCGGCATCCGTCCGTGCCTCTCTGTCTTCGGCGACGACTATGACACACCCGACGGCTCTTGCATCCGCGACTTCATCTATGTGGTCGACCTCGCCAAAGCACACGTGGCTGCCATGGCCCGCATCGTGGAAGGCAAAAACGCCGACCCCGTCGAAATCTTCAACGTGGGCACAGGCAACGGCGTGAGCGTGCTGCAACTCATCAACACTTTCGAGAAAGTCACCGGCGTGAAGCTCAACTACAAGATTGTAGCCCGTCGTGCAGGCGACATCGAAAAGGTTTGGGGCAACGTGGACAAAGCCAACAACGTGCTGGGCTGGAAAGCCGTTCACACGCTCGACGAAGCCCTGCTCTCTGCATGGAAATGGCAGCAGCAGTTGCGCGAAAGAGGCATTATGTAATGCACCACACAGACGGTCTTTATCATTAATACAATAGACTGAATACAAAAGAGATGGTGTGCGACAACGCTCTCTGTCAAGAAGAGAAAACGGCCGCCCACCATCTCATTTTTTGCCCGTTCATTCCCCTACGCCATGCCCACCATTCACCATCAACCCTCTGCCCTGCCCTGCCCTGCTTATATCTTTGAAGAAGACAAACTGCGGCGCAACCTGTCGCTCATCCGCCGCATCATGGACACGGCCGGCGTAGAATTCATCTTGGCCTTCAAGGCCTTTGCCTTGTGGAAGACCTTTCCGGTTTTCCGTGAATACATTGCCCACACCACAGCCTCCTCTCCCTACGAAGCCCGCCTGGCCTACGAAGAGTTCGGCAGCAAAGCCCACACCTATTCACCGGCCTACGAAGAAGAGACCTTTGCCGAAATTGTGCGTTGCAGCAGCCACATCACCTTCAATTCGCTCTCGCAATTTGAGCGTTTCCATCAGCAAGCTCTCCAAGGCGGCGTGTCGCTCGGGCTGCGCATCAACCCCGAATACAGTGAGATTGAGACGGAACTTTACAATCCCTGTGCGCCCGGTTCGCGTTTCGGCATACTGGCCGGAGACCTTCCCGCCACACTGCCCGAGGGCGTCGAAGGCTTCCATTGCCATTGCCACTGTGAGAGTCCGGCGTCGGCACTGGTTCACACCCTCGAACACATTGAAGCCAAGTTCGGGCCGTGGCTGGGACAAATCAAATGGCTCAATCTCGGCGGCGGCCACCTCGTGAGCCGTGAGGGCTACGACGTGGACCTCTTGATAGCCACACTCCAAAGTCTCAAGGCCCGCCATCCCCATCTTCACATCATCCTCGAACCCGGTTCGGCTTTTGCCTGGCAAACCGGCACACTCACCAGCCGCGTCGTAGACATCGTGTCGAACGGCGGCATCAAGACCGCCATTGTCAACGTGAGCTTCACCTGCCACATGCCCGACTGCCTCGAAATGCCCTACCACCCCACCATTATCGGCGCCACGACGCTGGCCGACGGGGCCGAAGTGGGCAAAGAGACCAGCCCCTGCGTCTACCGCATCGGCGGCAACAGTTGTCTGAGTGGCGACTTCATGGGCTATTGGGAATTTCCCCAACCGCTTGCCGTGGGCGACGAAATCGTTTTCGACGACATGATACACTACACCACGGTCAAGACCAATATGTTCAACGGCATACACCATCCGGCTCTCGTTTTCCACCGCTGCGACGGCACCTATGAGGTGTTGCGCCAATACACCTACGCCGACTATCGCGACCGTATGGACTGACCGCCGGCGCGTTTTCATCATCCTCCAGCACAGTTCGTGGTGCGGCCAAAGGCCCTCTTCGGACTGTGTTTTTTGTGTAGAAACGAAAAAAAACATCCAAATATTTGTCATTTTATAAAAAGGGCGTATCTTTGCACTCGCAAAAACGGAAAGGCGCACGCCTTTGAGACGTTTTCGCTCCCCTTTGGTGCGTTAGTTCAGCTGGTTAGAATACATGCCTGTCACGCATGGGGTCACGGGTTCGAGTCCCGTACGCACCGCCACATATTTGGCCTAAGCCACGGCTCATTAGCTCAACTGAATAGAGCATCTGACTACGGATCAGAAGGTTGCAGGTTTGAATCCTGCATGAGTCACAAGCTGAACGGCTCATTAGCTCAACTGAATAGAGCATCTGACTACGGATCAGAAGGTTGCAGGTTTGAATCCTGCATGAGTCACCACACAGGCCGATTATTTGAAAGACTTCTGCCACTTGGCGGAGGTCTTTCTTTTTGATGCCATTATCTCCCTACCCTTTTTTTACCCTTTTTCCCAATCACACAGTCACGGGCTTGTAACCTCCTCATAATGTGGCAAATGTTGTGATTGGACACTTCAATCACGCCAATCACGGATTGTGAAGAGAAAGAGACAGACTGCAGAAAGGAACTTACGTCTTTCTTTTGTCTCTGCTCTCATTTGCACTACCTTTCGCCTGACGGCGCAAGGTAGGCTGCTTTAAGGTGCTACTCGCCTTGCACTACCTTTCGCCTGACGGCGCAAGGTAGGCTGCATTCGGCATAGCCAAAATGAAAAACTACGTCTTTCCTTTTGTCTCTGCTCTCATTTGCACTACCTTTGTACACCAGAAAAACACTAATCCGAAAAACACAACCTTCACAAACTGTTTATTTTATGAAGAGAAAAACCTTCTCGCTGCGACACATCGTCTGCGCAGCCGTCTGTGCTATGGGCTTCACACTCAGCACTATGGCACAAGTCAATCCCAAGCCCTTCGTCGTGCCCGAACTCACCTCGTGGACTGGAGCCGAAGGTCTGTTCATCCCCTCAGGCCGCGTGGTCTACACGGGCGGTAAAGAAGCCGAAGCCACTGCCCGACTCTTTGCCAAAGACTATGCCGCACTCACGGGCAAACAACTCGTCGTGGCCAAAGGCAAGGCTGCCAAAGGCGATTTCGCCATCGTGCTCAAAAAAGACAAATCGCTGGGCAAGGAAGGCTACAACCTCAACATCGCCGACGTGACCACCATCACCGCCGCCAACGAGCAGGCTCTCATTTGGGGCACACGCACTGCCCTCCAACTCACCGACCGTGCCGACAAAGCCACACGCGCCCTGCCCAAAGGCTCCACCAAAGACATTCCCCAATATGCGCTGCGCGGCTTTATGATTGACTGCGGCCGCAAGTTCATTCCGATGAACTACCTGCGCAATCTCGTCAAGATGATGTCTTATTATAAGATGAATACGCTGCAGATCCATCTCAACGACAACGGCTTCCGCCAGTTCTTCGGCAACGACTGGTCCAAGACCCAGGCCGCTTTCCGCCTCGAAAGCGACACCTACCCCGGCCTCGCCGCTAAAGACGGCCACTACACCAAGGCTGAGTTTATCGAACTCCAGAAGTTGGCAGAAACCTACGGTGTGGAGATTATTCCCGAAATCGACGCTCCGGCCCACACGCTGGCCTTCACCCACTACCGTCCGGAGTTGGGCTCTGAGAAATACGGTATGGACCATCTCGACATCTTCAAACCCGAGACCTACGAGTTTCTCGACGGCCTCTACAAGGAATATCTCGAAGGCAAAGAGCCCGTGTTCCGCGGCAAACGCGTGCACATCGGCACCGACGAGTTTTCCAACGCTACGAAAGAACTGGTCGAACAGTTCCGCCACTTTGCCAACCACTATATCAATTATGTCGAAAAATATGGCAAGCAGGCCGTGCTGTGGGGCTCTCTGACCCATGCCAACGGCGACACGCCCGTCAAGTCTGAAAACGTCCTGATGAGCTGCTGGTACAATGGTTTTGCCCAGCCCAAAGACATGAAAGAGCAAGGCTACCAGCTCATCAGCATCCCCGACGGCTACGTCTACATCGTGCCTGCCGCAGGCTATTATTATGACTATCTCAACTGCCAGTGGCTCTACGACAGCTGGACGCCGGCCAATATCGGCGGTGTGCAGTTTGAAGAGCAAGACCCCAGCATCGAGGGCGGTATGTTTGCCGTATGGAACGACCACGCCGGCAACGGCATCTCGGTCAAAGACATCCACGACCGCGTTTTCCCGGCCCTCCAGACACTGGCCGTGAAATGCTGGAGCGGCAAAAAGACATCGGTGCCCTACGGCGAGTTTGACGCCCAGCGCAAAACGCTTGCCGAGGCTCCGGGCGTGAACGAAGCCGGCCGCCTCGAGGCTCCCGTACAGGTGGCCGAGGTGAAACCCGGACAGACACTCGACGTGGAAGAAGTGGGCTACGACTACACCGTTTCGTTCACAATCGACGCCAAAGCCGAGGCCAAAGGCACCGTGCTCTTCGCCTCCGAAAACGCCACCTTCTATCTCTCCGACCCGCGCACAGGCCGCCTCGGTTTTGCCCGCGACGGCTACCTCAACACCTTCAACTACAGCCTGCCGACAGACCAGACCATCAACGTCACCATACAGGGCAACAACAAAATGACCCGCCTGATTGTCGACGGTAAAGTCAAGGAAGAACTCGGACAGCAGGCCATCTACGCCTTGCGCGACCAAGACCGCACCAACTACCAGTATGGCGTGGACGGTGCCTGGCAGCCCGAAATGTACAATCCGCAGGTGCGCATGAACTACCAGCGCACACTCGTGTTCCCGCTCCGCAAGGCCGGCGACTTCAAGAGCCGCGTGACCAACCTGAGCGCGAAAAACGGCATCGACTGATACGATTGGCGGCATCGACAAAGCCGCCAACCATCGTCTCCTTTATTGTCTTTTCCATTATCCCACGAAAAGCATAAATTTGATGTAGCATAAAAGAGGGAGGGCCTGATCGGCCCTCTCTTTTTGTGTTTCAACGTCTTACGGGCATAAGGACAGCCATTTCTGGCATAAGGCCAGTTTTCCCCGGGCCTATTCCCGGAAAAGCCGTCCCTAAAATCTTGTTCCAAAAACCGATTTCCAGGAAAACCAAGAAGGCTCTTGGCGATTTTGGGATTTAACAGAAGAAACACAAAAAGCAGTTCTGCACTGAGAAACAGCAACATAAAATGATTTTCAAAACCTTTCCTTTACTTCAGACGGTTGTTTAACGAAATTCTGCACTATTTCCACCGTTGCTTAA
>JBJFGJ010000042.1:0-5157 GCA_051892575.1 Alloprevotella sp.
AAAAATCGCGACGCCGACCGAAACAAACCATTCCGGGACGACGTCGCGACTGAGCGTATGGTGAAACTTTATGCTTATTTCGTCAGTTTGAAGCCGAGATACATACCGTCGTAAGAGCCCACGATGCTCTTGAGCGTTGAAGCCTGCGACGAGAGAGCCGAGAGGGCGCTGACCATGGTGAGCAGTTTGTCGCTCGGATAGAGGATGCTCAGCGTGTTGCCGCTCAACACCACTTTGGGCTGCACCGTCTTGACGCCGGCCAGATAGGTCATCGACACGGTGTTGTCTTGGCTGTTTACCGTATAGTTGCCGTTGATGCTGCGTCCGCCGATTACGGCCGTGTAGGTACCGTCAGATTTGAATGTGAACGAGCATGCTCCCTTCTTCACACCCACCTTGCTGTAGGCGTCCACGAGTTTGGTCTCCACTTTCGTGGCAGCCACTTCGCCACCTGCTTTGGCCAGAAAGTTTTCCGACTCAAACACGCAGTCGGGTTCAGAGTAGTTCCAGGTGCCCACGAGTTTGTCTTGGCTGATGGTCGAAGACTGGCCGATGAGGCCCGAGAGCAAGCCGCCAATGAGCGAAGTGCTTTGTGAAGAAGTGGACGAAGAGGTTGACGTGCCGGCATTGGTGCCCGACATCAGTCCGGTGGTGCCGCAAGAGGTCAGCAGTGTTGCGCCTACAAGCAGGGCGGCAGAAAGAAAAATCTTTTTCATTGTTTAGTTGTAGTTTTTAGCGCTTGCAAAATTCGCCATTCTCAGTTGTTCCACCAAACAAATTCGATGAAATGGCCCGAAACGCCGACCAACTTTCGGCAAACGCCGTCTAAATATCGGTCAAAAGCTTTATCTTTGCATAAGATAGGCTGCGGCTCAGCAAAGCAATCGTAAAACGCCGAGCGCTTTCCGTTGCTCTGCATTCGCCTTGCACTATCTTTGCATAAGATAGGCTGCGGCTCAGCAAAGCAATCGTAAAACGCCGAGCGCTTTCCGTTGCTCTGCATTCGCCTTGCACTATCTTTGCATAAGATAGGCTGCGGCTCAGCAATTCAAGCAAGCTTATTGCATTCGCCTTTCATCAATCTTCCCATCACAAGCAAAAAAACTTACAGACACCATCTAACTATGAACGAAGCTATTCGCAACATGAAGACGCGCCGCAGTGTGCGCAAGTTCAAACCCGACGCCGTGCCCGAGGCCTTGATTGAGCAGGTCGTCGAAGCCGGCACGTTTGCCGCCTCCGGCCACGACCGTCAGCCGTGGGCCATCATTGCCGTCACCGATCCCGAGGTGATTGCCCGTTTGCGGCGCGACAATGCGGCTTTTTTTGATATGAAAGTCAAAGACCCCTTCTATGGCGCGCCGGTGGTGATTATCGTGCTCACCAAGAAGACCACACCCACCTACGTCTACGACGGTTCGCTCGTCATCGGCAACATGATGCTGGCGGCCCATAGCCTGGGACTGGGTTCGTGCTGGATACACCGCGCCCGTCAGGAGTTTGAAATGGCGGCGTGGCGCGACTGGCTCACCGAGATTGGCGTCGAGGGCGACTACGAAGGCATCGGCCATCTGGCGCTTGGTTATGCCGACGGTCCGCTGCCCGAAGCCAGACCGCGCAAGGCGGGACGTGTCTTTTGGGTGAAGGGCTGAAAAAACAGCCGCCCACGCGCGCGTGTGCATACCCTTTTTTATTCCCTTTTCTCCAATCACACAATCACGGCCCCGTAAATGGTCTCATTCTCAGCCTTTTGCTGTGATTGGACGCTCCAGTCACATTCAGTCACACTCTATGAAACACATTCTCTTCATTTGTCTCGGTAATATCTGCCGGTCGCCGGCTGCCGAGGAAGTGATGCGCGTCAAACTGGCCGAGGCCGGCGTGGCGGCCGACTACGTCGTAGACTCTGCCGGCATGATTGACTATCACGAAGGCGAACTCCCCGACAGCCGTATGCGCCAGCACGCAGCGGCCCGGGGCTACCGGCTCACCCACCGCTCGCGGCCCGTCTGTGTGGCCGACTTCGACCGCTTCGACCTCGTCGTGGCTATGGACCACGACAACTTGCGCCGTCTCGAACGCTTTGCACAGCGCGAGGGTAGGGCGTGGCGTGAAGTCGTCTTGCTCTCCGACTATCTGCGCCGGCACCAGTCCGCCACCGTGCCCGACCCCTACTATGGCGGTCCCGAGGCTTTCGAACTGGCTCTCGACCTGATTGAAGACGGTTGTGAAGGACTTTGCGAAGTCCTGATGGCTTGACGGCAAGTCCAATTCAAACATACGATTTCATCCCTCTTTACACCTTCCACATCCGCGCCTCGAGCCTAAAAACAGGCCGGGGCGTTTGTTGTTTGTAATAAATTTGTAATTTTGTGGGCATAACAAATCCCTTCGCCCGTTTGTCGGACGTGTCTTTGAAGGGGACATAACGGCCCTTTCATTTATTGTGAAGCCCTTCTTCCGGCGTCCCCGCCACTTTCGGGCTGTGTTCAAAACAACAATAACCTTAAAACAAAATAACCAAATTACTATGGAACAGCAAGATCTTAAGCACATCGTTGCCCAGTTTGACATCACCGGCAACGTTGTAGAAGTGAAGCCTCTTGGCAACGGTCTCATCAACACCACCTATAAAGTCTGCACCGAAGGCGATGCCCCCGACTACGTGCTGCAACACATCAACAACGCCATCTTCCCCGACGTGGAGATGCTGATGAACAACATCGTAGCCGTCACCGCCCACATCCGCGCCAAACTCGAAGCATCCGGCACCGACGACATCGACCGCAAGGTGCTCTCTTTCGTTCCTGCCAAAGACGGCAAGTATTTCTATCTTCACGAAGGTAAATACTGGCGCATTATGGTGTTCATCCCCGACACCGTCTCCCAGAGCGGCGTAACCCCCGAAAGCTCCTACATCGTGGGTGAAACCTTCGGCAACTTCCAGGCCATGCTCGCCGACATCCCCGTAAGCCTCGGCGAAACTATCAAAGATTTCCACAATATGGAGTTCCGCCTCCGGCAGTTGCGCGAAGCCGTGGCCGAAAACAAAGCCGGCCGTCTCGCCGAAGTGCAGTGGCTCGTAGACGAACTCGAGAAGCGTGCCGACGAAATGTGCAAGGGCGAACGCCTCCATCGTGAAGGCAAACTCGCCAAGCGCATCTGTCACTGCGACACCAAGGTAGACAACATTCTCTTCGACAAGGCTGGCAACGTGCTCTGTGTCATCGACCTCGACACCGTGATGCCCAACTTCATCTTCTCAGACTTCGGCGACTTCCTCCGCTCAGCCGCCAACACCGGTGCCGAAGACGACAAGAACCTCGACAACGTCAACTTCAACATGAGCATCTTTAAGGCCTTCACCGAGGGATACCTCAAGAGCGCCCGTTGCTTCCTCACACCCGTTGAAATCGAGAACCTGCCCTATGCCGCCTGCCTCTTCCCCTATATGCAGACCGTGCGCTTCCTCGCTGACTATATCAACGGCGACACTTACTACAAGACACAATATCCCGAGCACAATCTCGTGCGCTCCAAGGCCCAGTTCAAGCTCCTCCAGAGCGCCGAAGCCGCTATGCCCGAGATGAAGGCTTTCATCGCCGAGCAGTTGGGATAAGACCGGCATAGAAGACCGCGACGCTGCACCGCATAATTGAGCCGCCGCGCCGGTCCAAACAAATTCTACATCAACAGCCCGGGCCGCCAGGTCCGGGCTGATTTTTATCCTCACCTCATCGAGGATTTCTGGGTCTAATGTTCAAAACTCTGCTCCCATGTGACGGCTCCGGCTGCGTGATTTAACACATTTATCATCCCACCTGTTTTGTGCTATAATGGGTTAAACAAAGTCTGGATTAAACTATAATGCTCGTAAATTACTGAGAAACAATGCGATAAACGACAAGAGGCCGTCTTTGTGCCTTCCAAAATCCTTTCTCAAACGCTTCGGCGGCCCCATCCTTAGCCCCGCCGCTCCTGTCCCTATTGCCGTCGTTCCTGCCATAAGGACAGTTTTTTCTCGCATAAGGCCCGTGACGGTCAGAAACTTAAAAAAGAGGCTCCGCGAGCCTCTCCTTTCTTATTTCCTACCTCAAAGATACCACTCTCCGCGTTACACGAAAAAGACAAAGAGACGCAGTGGCGGCTCAACGTTAAAAAATATGGAGGGCCCGCCGAGGTCGCCTTTATGGGTGCCATGCACTGCGTTTTGCCATTGCGCACACCCCTACAGACTGTGTGCATTTTGACTCTTTGTCGCCACACCGCGATGATTTCTGGCCTCAAAGAATTCTTTTGGACCGTCGTTTTCTCTAACATCCCCATTATCAGTATGATAAAAAGCCGTTCCGAGACTTTTAGTTTTTATTAACCCCGTCTTTTGCGATATTTCAGGCGTAAAAGAGAACAACCGACCGAAAAATGGTTTAACTTTGTCAGACAAGATATAAGGCATAATGCAAAGTCTATATGACAAAATAGAACTTTTGTTGCATCAGGGCGACATCACCACGGCGCTCAGCCTCTCCGACGAGGCTTTGGCTGAAGGCCCAGATGCCAGGCTGCATTTCCTCCAAGGCAAGGCCTATATGAAATCCGGCCGTCCCGGCGAGGCGATGAGCGCGTTCATGAAGTCGCGGCAGCTTGACCCCGACGGTCCGGCGGCCGAGACCTGCGCCTTAGCCGGTGACATCATGAGCTTCTATCATAAAGACCTCTACAATCCTTAATCCCTCCAACCTGTCAAATCTTATATATATTATATGAGTAAGATCAAAGGAGCCATCGTGGTGGACGAAGCACGCTGCAAGGGATGCAACCTGTGCGTGGTGGCCTGTCCCACCCACACTTTGGCGCTCACCACCAACGAAGTCAATCACAAGGGCTATCCCTTCTGCCGCGATGTGGCCGGTGCGTGCATAGGCTGCGCCTCGTGTGCCATCGTGTGTCCCGACGCCTGCATCACGGTCTACAAGAAAAAGATGGACTGACCGCCGCATCCCTTCAGGCAGTCCCAACCTATTGATTTCTACCCATTTCATAGTTTGACGACAATGGATAAACAAGAAATACTGCTTCTCAAAGGCAACGAAGCCATCGCACACGCCGCCATACGCTGCGGTTGCGACGGCTACTTCGGCTATCCCATTACCCCGC
>JBJFGJ010000043.1:0-5101 GCA_051892575.1 Alloprevotella sp.
GGCGAACATCGAGAATCCTGAAATCCAGTGGGAGACCACCCGTCGCTTCAACGTAGGCCTTCAGACCAGCCTCCTCAACAACCGTCTGGCTGTCGGTGTAGACTACTACTGGTCTAAGACCTCCAACCTCCTGACTCGTAAAGCCGTCAGCGACATCACCGGTCTTAAGTTCCTCTGGGCCAACGACGGTTCACTCAAAAACACCGGCGTACAGGTCAATACCAATGCCATCCTCATCAACAGCCGCGACTGGAAGTGGCAGGCTGGTTTCAGCATTGGCCACTACAGAAACGAAGTGACCGACCTTGCCGAGAGCAGCATCAACTACATCACGACCTATCAGCTCGATGAAAACGGCCGCCGCATCGAAGGCTCAGCCACCAAGATCCACGGTTACACCTCTTCTATCTACGGCAGCAACAACGTGCTGACCGCAGTAGGCCACGCCGCCGGTGTCTTCTATGGCTACCAGACCGCAGGCGTCTTCTCTACCGAAGACGAGGCTTCAACTGCCGGCAAATACGGCTACCTCCGTTACCCCACCGGCTTGACGCAAGATCCCTACCGTCAGTTCCGCGCAGGCGACGTTCACTTCGTCGACCAGAACGGCGACGGTTGGATTAACGAAGCCGATATGGTCAAGATTGGCGATCCCAACCCCGACATCTACGGTAACATCTACACCAGCCTCAGCTGGAAGGGCCTGACCCTTGCCGTCGACTTCAAGTATTCTTTGGGCAACGACATCTTCAACTATCAGCGTTCACAGCTTGAGAGCGCCAACGGCATCTACAACCAGACCACGGCAGTGGTTAACCGCTGGAAATATTCCGGTCAGGTCACCGATATGCCGCGTGCTATGGCCTCCGACAACTCTCAGTGGGTCAACAACGAGCGCTTCTCTGACCGCTGGATTGAAGACGGCTCATACCTCAAGCTCAAGCGCGTACGCGTCACCTACAAGTTCCCGTTCGAGTTCAGCTGGCTCCAGGGGCTCTCTGTTTGGGGTGAAGCCAACAACGTCTTCACCATTTCCAAGTACACCGGTCTCGATCCTGAGGTTTCTGCAGGCAACAGCGCCCTCTATCAAGGCATTGACGCAGGTTTCCTCCCGCAAAACCGTAGCTTCAACTTAGGTGTAACCATCAACTTGTAATACTTCATAGAGATTAGCAAACGAACAATGGCCGAAGCAGCGGCCTCAAACAGCGTCGTCTGCTTCCCATTGTTCCCAAGCTCATCACAAAAGCATCAATACAATGAAAAAGAAATCGATTATAGGTCTGTTCCTTTCTGTTTTCGGTTTGAGCGTGACAACCACCTCTTGCGAGGATATGCTCACGCCCGATATGGATCTCTATGCCACAGACTTTTCAGGTCGAGACACGGTGAACTTCTACTTCGGTATCCTGTCAAACGTGCAGGATATGATTGAAAACAACACCATCCTCGGCGACATCCGAAGCGACCTTGTTGATACCACCTCATACGTAAGCGACAGCGTGGCCACACTTGCCAACTTCGACAAGATTGACGACGCCGACAACGGCCTGCTCAACCGTGCAGCCTACTACAAGGTTATCAACCAGTGCAACTACTATCTGGCCAAGGTAGATACGTTGGCCAAGAAAAACAACAACTACTATATGCGCACAGAGTTTGCTCAGGTGCAGTTCATCCGTGCCTGGACTTATATGCAGCTCGTGCAGAACTATGGTAGTGTGCCCTTCATTACCTCTCCCGTCACCAACGCCAACACCGGTTGGGAAACCAATCCCGAAGGCGGTTGGGCCACGGCCGACAACTTGCTCGACAAGTTGATGGCTGCCGGTCTCTCTCAGGCTTACACCTATGAGAAACTCTATGGCACGCCCAACTACGGAACACTCAACAACCGCGCCATCACCGTGCCTCACACCTACACCATCTTCCCGGCCGATGTCGTGATGGGCGACCTCTATCTCTTGCGTGGTCAAAGCCAGAACGATTACGCTCAGGCTGCCAACTACTATTACACTTACATGAAGAAGCGTGCACAAGACAACAATCTCGTTGTCAACAGCGGCAATGCCACCAGCGTTCATAAGCAAGCCAATCCCGCGCTCAACCGTGACGATTATACGCATCAAGCCGGTTCTTGGGCCACCTCGTTCATGGACCAAGGCTCCAATCTCGGCTACAACACCGAGCAAGTCACGCTGGCCTTCTCATCTTCAAACCGCATCTACGGTACTGTCTTGACCCGCTTGGCCGAGTTCTATGGTTTCACTCCCAAGAGTACGTCGAGCGGCGGTTCTGCTGCTGACAATGCCGGCAATATCAACGTCACCGCCGACTATCGTTATCGTCAGCTCGCTCCCTCTAAGCGCTACAATGGCATCTCTACTGCACAGCTCTATCGCTACACCACCGATGCCAACGACAAATACGAAGCTGCTGAGCCTACCAAGATTGTCTATCCCGAAGGTCTCGGCGACGGCCGTCAGTCTGCCAACGTGCAGAATGTGCGCACCACGGTGGGCGTATTGCCTTTCGTCCAGATCCACGCCTATTCAGGCACACAGCAGCAATTCGGCACCTCAACCAATTCCTTCTTATTCAACTACACCATCAACATCTACCGTCTGCGCCAGGTTTATCTGCGTTTTGCCGAGGCTGTCAACCGTGCCGGCTATCCCCGCCACGCCTTTGCCATCCTTCGCGACGGTTTGAATGCCAAGAACATCCCCGCCATCCTCACCGACTCAGTGGTCGACGGCCATGTCTTCCCCTATCTCGATGCAGTGGCCAACGGTTGCGACTATATTGGTGTAGACGAACTCCGTCGTGCCCAAAACGTGCCCTTCCTTGACTTCTCAGATACATGGTGGGACAATGTTTGCGGTATCCATGAGCTTGGCGCTGGTCCGAGTGCCGACGTCGACACGCTCTTTGCCTACGACGCGATCGTGGCTCAGCGTATGGCCGAAGAAGAGTCACGCGTAGCCGCAGGTACGCCTGTCGAAGTTCGTGCCAAGTATTACAAGAATCTTCTCCGCAGCCAGTCTCGTGGTATTAAAGAGGAACCTGTAACCGGTGGAGGCGAAGGTTCTGAAGAACCTGCCGAGCCGCTGCCTCCACTCGATCCCGTCATTCCCGACAATATCGGTGCTCAGATTAACGCCGTTGAGACCCTCATAGCCGACGAGATGGCCCTCGAGACCCCGTTTGAAGGCAAGCGCTACTACGACCTCTATCGTATTGCCCGCCACAAGAACGCCGACACTTGGAACTTCGCAACTGCAGGCTATGGCACCAACTGGTTCGCATGGACTATTGCTCGCCGCGCAGAGAAACTGGCACCCTATGCCAATCCGCTCCAGATGAACAACGCGCTCTACAACAAGTTGCTCAATATGGACAACTGGTATCTCAAAAATCCCCAATATTAAAGATACCCTTTCTTCTATAATTGGCTTTATCAACGCCTCGCGGTGACCTCATCGCTTGGCCATCCATAGAGACCCCGGCTTGTGAAAGTCGGGGTCTCGTGTTGTTTATATGAAGAGGGGGGAGAGGCCATTATGACAACAATTGGATGATAGAAGCAGACGAATGGGTAAATCGAAGCCATTTATTGAGCGGCCAAGCAAAAGGCCGAAAGTTTGGTGTTCAATATATATAATGCCTTGAGCGGCCAAGCTATACCTTCAGGCCTTGCAAGGCAGCTCTATAATTACCATACTCAAAACCTCAATCTTGTTATGCCTCTCTTTCGCCCTGCCGCTTCGCCCTTTTCGTCTTTTTCCCACGTCCCATTTCGACTTATCTTTGGGGTAGAATAGAAGAGAGAGGGCGCTGTAGACCGATATTTTCTGATTATAAAAGCCTTACGGCGATAAGGACAGGGAAAACTGTCCTTATGACAGCAAAAACTCGCCTTATTCCCCGAACTATTATCACCCATTCAGCCGTAAGCAACAAGCATTTTTCTGTGTTAATCACTATTACATCTCATGCTGTATGCTTGTAACGTTTTGTTACACAGTTATATAATAATGACATTCCCCTTTTTAGCTCTCTGTAAGCCGCTTTTGATGAGTTTTAACACCTTTCCATAAAAACCATAAATCGTCACGCGGCTTTGTCACGCAGGACCTCCCGTTCTGAACAACGCGGGAGAGGCCTGTCTTTGCCACCTACGCCTGTCATTCCGTCTTAAAAACTCTGCCTATTCCCATAAAAAACTTAAGAAAACGCCTTTTGGGACATTTCTCCCACGCTTTAGTGCCTGTTTTGTCCCACCCCTTTCTATCTTTGTTGCAACTAATGCGTCTGTTGTGCCGTCGTCAATGTGACAAAAGCCATACAGTCGCCACCAACGCTTAACAATTTTACAGATTTACTAAACCTATCAGTCCTCACTTAAACCAAACGATTATGAAAAAGTTATTTTTGACCCTCGTCATTGCTCTCGCTTCGGTTGCCACTATCCAGGCTCAGCGCACGCCTCACGCCATCGGCGCTCACTTTGGCGGCTCCACCATTGACCTTGAATACCAATACCACTACGACACGAAAAACTTCCTCGACATCACGGCTGGTATTTTCGATTTCGATAAAGGCTTCTGCGGTCAGGCCATCTACAACTGGAACATCCGTCAGTGGCCCAACTGGACGCCGCGCTTTGCCACGTGGAAGTTTTGGGGCGGTTTCGGTGGCGGTCTCGGCTTCTATGATGCCAAAGACGGCGACGACGGTTTCTTTTTCGGACCTGCCGCCACGCTTGGTTTTGGTTTCACCCTCAAGGACGTTCCCCTGACCTTCGGTCTTGACTATCGTCCCATGGTAGCTTTCAACGCCGGTGACGATTTCTCCATCATCGACCGCGGTTTCCGCAACATCGGCATCACCTTGACCTATCGTTTCTGACGCTCGCCGACGGGCCAATTCAACTTAAAAACAGGCAAAACACACTGTCGCGACAAAATTTGCAGGTCCGAAACGGCTCTTTTCATTTATTTTTACGATATTTGCGTATTATTCCAAATTATGAACCATCATCCTGTGCAAGGAAATCAAGGCCGCCTCGGGGCTTAATCCTGTGAAACACACGCGCAGC
>JBJFGJ010000044.1:0-20197 GCA_051892575.1 Alloprevotella sp.
AGCGGCTGGAAATCGCCTTTCTATTGCGACAACCGCAAAACGCTCGCCTTCCCCGGCCTGCGCAGTTTCGTGAAACTTGAGTTGAGCCGCCTCGTGGCCGAACTTTATCCCGAAGCCGACGCCATTGCCGGCGTGGCCACCGGAGCCATTGCCCAGGGCGCACTCGTGGCAGACGCCCTTTCATTGCCCTTTGCCTATGTCCGCTCAAAGGCCAAAGACCACGGTATGGCCAACCTCATTGAGGGCGACCTTCAGCCGGGCATGAAGGTGGTGGTGATTGAAGACCTCATCTCTACCGGCGGCAGCAGTCTCAAAGCTGTCGAGGCCTTGCGTGCCCACGGCTGCGAAGTCATCGGTATGGTGGCCAGCTACACCTATGGTTTCCCCGTGGCCGAGGAAGCTTTCAAAGCTGCCGGCGTCACACTCACCACGCTCACCAACTATGAAGCCGTGGTCGAAGTGGCTCTCCAGACGGGCTACATCAAGAGTGAGCACGTCGAACTGCTCCACCAGTGGCGCCAGAACCCTTCCGAGTGGGGTAAATAAGACCCGAGTTTTTCTGCAAACACTCATTATATAATATAAAAAGCAAACATCATGGCAAATATTCCTGAATTCAAATACGCCCCTATGTTTCAGATGGGCAAGGACGACACCGAGTATTATCTGCTTACGAAAGACCACGTCTCAGTTTCTGAGTTTGAAGGCCACCCCATACTCAAAGTGGAAGCCGAAGGCCTCACCCGCATGATCAACCAGGCATTCCGCGACGTGTCGTTTCTGCTCCGCCCTGCCCACAACGAGCAGGTGGCCAAGATACTCTCAGACCCCGAAGCCAGCGACAACGACAAATACGTGGCTCTGACTTTCTTGCGCAACGCCGAAGTAGCCGCTAAAGGCCAACTCCCCATCTGCCAAGACACCGGCACGGCCATCGTTCACGGCGAAAAGGGCCAGCAGGTATGGACCGGCTTTGAAGACGAAGAGGCCATCGCCAAAGGCGTCTACAAGACCTATACCGAAGAAAACCTGCGCTACTCGCAGAATGCGCCGCTCAATATGTACGACGAGGTGAACACGCGCTGCAACCTTCCGGCTCAGATTGACATTGAGGCCACCGAGGGTATGGAATACCGCTTCCTCTGCGTCACCAAAGGTGGCGGCTCGGCCAACAAGACCTACCTCTATCAAGAGACCAAGGCCATTCTCAATCCGCAGACCCTCGTGCCCTTCCTCGTCGGCAAGATGAAGACGCTCGGCACGGCCGCCTGTCCGCCTTATCACATAGCCTTCGTCATCGGTGGCACCTCGGCCGAAAAAAACCTGCTCACCGTCAAGTTGGCATCGACCCACTACTACGACAACCTGCCCACCACCGGCGACGAGACCGGCCGTGCCTTCCGCGACGTGGAACTGGAGAAGGAACTGCTCCGCGAGGCTCACAACATCGGTCTCGGTGCACAGTTTGGCGGCAAATATTTTGCCCACGACGTGCGTGTCATCCGTCTGCCGCGCCACGGTGCCTCCTGCCCCGTTGGTCTTGGCGTAAGCTGCTCGGCCGACCGCAACATCAAGTGTAAAATCAACAAAGACGGCATCTGGATTGAGCGGATGGACGACAACCCCGGACGTCTCATTCCCGAGTCGCTGCGCCAAGCCGGCGAAGGCGACGCCATCCGCATCGACCTCAACCGTCCCATGGCCGAGATTTGCCAAACGTTGAGCCAATATCCCGTAGCCACCCGCGTCAGCCTCAACGGCACCATCATCGTGGCCCGCGACATTGCCCACGCCAAGCTCAAAGAGCGCCTCGACCGTGGCGAAGCGTTGCCGGAATATTTCAAGAACCACCCCGTGCTCTATGCCGGACCTGCCAAGACGCCTGCCGGTATGCCTTGTGGCTCCATGGGCCCCACCACAGCCGGCCGCATGGACCCCTATGTAGACCTGTTCCAGGCCAACGGCGGCTCGATGGTGATGATTGCCAAGGGCAACCGCAGCGAAGTGGTCACCAACGCCTGCAAGGCCCACGGCGGTTTCTACCTCGGCTCAATCGGCGGTCCCGCCGCCATTCTCTCACAAGAGAGCATCAAGCACATCGAGTGTGTGGAATATCCCGAACTCGGCATGGAGGCCATCTGGAAGATTGAAGTGAAAGACTTCCCCGCCTTCATTCTTGTGGACGACAAAGGCAACGATTTCTTCAAGCAAATCAAACCGCGCTGTGCCGGCGGCTGCTAATTGCAGGTGCCGGGCCAAGCGCCATAACCCATAAATGAAGCCGAGGCGGCGTCGATAAAGACTGCCGCCTCGGCGTTTTTTTGTTTGGGGCTTAGCCTACTCACAAGCCCATTTCACGGAACAGGTCAACAGGACCGAGATGCCACATTTTCGTATGTTCCTGCTCCAAAAGTCGATAGGTGTCTGAAGCATAAACAGCTTTCAAGGCTTCAATATGAGAGAGGTTATGCTTCTGTTCCAGCATACAAGCCAACCAACTGACTTTTGATGGCAACAGCAAATACAGATTGTCTTGAGTTATTTCTCCTATCATAGACGTATCTCTTTAGCTTCAATGAATGTGATACTTTTAAGGGCCTGCTCTGTGTGAAAAAGGTATTGGTCCACCAACTTATAAGTTTTCAATTCTGAAATGAGTGCCTGCTTGCTGATAATATGTCCTTCAAAAAGAGCAAAAGCAGCATAAACACGATCGTTGGCCACAGGTCCGTATACGACATCAAAATCGTGACGGAACCCTTCCTGCGTTCGGTTGGCCATCACGAAATCCACCCATTCTTCCGTAGGACGATTGAACGACAAAGTCTTGCAACCCTGTAAAAGTTTAGGTTCAAAAGCGTAAACATTGATAAAGCCGACAGAGCGTTTTTGCTCATACAATCTACGCAACACCCATCGCCGAGCTTGCTCAAATGAGGTAGTTGCATAAAAGCCACTGCCATAGTCAAGCGTTCTATTCGCCTCCCTAATCTCCGGTACCGACACGATATCAGTACTCCCATGATAAATCAGCATAGCTCAGCCTCCTTTTTCCTTAGTTGGATATACTCTTCCATCTCTTCCATCAGCCAAGCACTGCTTTGGGTGTGAAGCACTTCATAATTGTCTGCCAGATATTTCAGCACGCCGAAAGTATCCAGCGTTTGCATAGCCTCCATTCCGCTCATACAATGTTTGTGTTTGTACAGTTCGATGCAGAAAGAGACGAAATAGGTGATATCTTGCGCAGATTTATCCATACTGACTCAAATTAAGCACCCTCTCCTTACTCCGCTCCTCAGCCTCATCTGCCCTTTCCGGCACCGAAGAGGCGGGCCAGGAGGCCGCGGCGGCGCTGGTGATCGCTGTAGCCGTAGCCATAACCGTAGCCGTAGCCATAACCATAACCGGTCTTCTTGGAGGCGTCGTTGATGACGATGCAGAGGTTGCGGAATTTCTTGCTCTGATACATCTGTTCGAGCACGGGGAGGAACTCGCGGTCTTGCACACCCACACGCACGGAGAAGAGCGTGATGTCGGCCACACGGTTAACGATGGCGGCGTCGGCCACGGCCAGCGTGGGCGTGGTGTCTACCACGATATAGTCGTAGGCCATCTTGGCCTGCTCAATCACGTCGTCGAAACGGTCTGACATAAGCAACTCGGTAGGGTTGGGCGGCATTTTGCCTACGGGCAACACGTCGACATTCTCGCCGATGACGTCCACCAGCACCACGTCTGAGAGCGTCAACCCCTCCTCAGACTCAGCCAGCAAGGCGGTGAGGCCACGGCTATTGCCAAGTTGCAGACTGGCCGTGCGGCGGCGTATGTCGGTGTCGATAAAGAGCGTGCGTTTGCCCGTCTGTCCGAGGATGTAGGCCAGGTTCATGGAGATGAAGCTCTTGCCTTGTGAGGGCGTGGCCGAAGTGACCACGAAGACCTTGGCACTGTGGCGCATGAAGTTGAGCCCATAGCGCAAGAGACGGAAAGCTTCCATAATGGGCGCGTCGGGCGACTCTGTGCTGATGACGCCATTGGGCGAATGGCCTTCCCAGTGAGGGATTTCTCCGGCAATGGGTATGGTGGTGAGGTCTTCCACGTCTTTGCGTCCGGTGATGGTGACGTTGAGCATATGGCGCAGCCAGAAGATGGCCGAGGGCACCAGCAGACCGAGCAGCAGGCTGACGGCCAGGATGATCATACGGCGGGGCTTGACGGGCGTTTTAGGTCCGAGCGGTTCTTCCACCAAGCGCACGTTGGCCTCGCTGATGGCCATTTGCAGGGCCACCTCCTCACGTTTGTTGAGCAGGTAGGTGTAGAGCGAGGATTTGAGTTCTTGTTGCCGCTGTATGTCAAGGCCCTGTTTTTCCTTTTCGGGCACAGCGCCCATTTTGCCATAGAGCGACGCCTCCGTGTTTTTGGCGCGCTGCAACTCGAGTTCCACCGAGCTCACATAGCTGGAGAGCGACGAGAGTATGGCCTGTTTTTGCGAAGCCAATTGGCGGTCGAGCTCTCGCACGGCCGGTGCCGACTCGCTGGAGTTTTCCACCAATCCGCCACGCTCCACAAGCATACGGTTGTATTCGGTGATGAGCGGCGTGAACGATGCCGACTCGAGAGCCAATACGGGGATGGTCTCGCGCGTGTTGGAGCGGTCGGTGAGGAAGCCTACGAGATAGCGCGCCACCGAGAGTTGTGTTTCGAGTTCGATGGTCTGCTTGCGTGCGGCGGCTGTTTCGGAGATGAACGTCTGTGCGTTTTGCGAGAAGTCGATGAGTTGGTTGCTGCTTTTGAATTGTGCCAACTGCTCTTCCACGCCGCTGAGGTCTTGTCCGATAAGTTCGAGTCGCTCGTCGATGAAACGTGCCGTGTTGTTGGCCACGCGGTTTTTGTTGTCCACCACATCTTGCTTGTAAGCCGTGAACACCTCGTTGAGCACGTCTTCGGCCCGTCGAGGGTCGGTGTCGCTACATCCCAAGACGATGAGCGAGCTCTCCTTGTCCATTTCGGCCACCGAGATGCGGCTGCACCAGATGGCGGCTGCCGTCTTGACGGGATAGTGGGTGACGGTGATGGGCTTATCGGCCTCTATCTTAGCCAGCTGTTTTTTGTTGCCGTGGATGGTGAGCCAGCCCGAAGGCGTGTTGACGCGCTGTCCGTCAGCGACGGTGAGCGTCGTCTCGGGCTGTTCGCCGTCAGTGACAATCTGGAAGTCTGAGAGCACATATTTATATCCGCCTCGTCCGTCGGCCTGCACGTTGACCTTGAAGGCCGATGGTGTTTTGGCTTTCTCGTCAAATTCCACCTCCAAGGGGCGGTTGAGATAGAGCGTCGTGTTGTGGAGCGACTCTTTCATGGTATAGTCCACGTCGAGCGAGAGACTGTCCACCACGCGGGCCATGAGGCGCTTGGACGAGAGGATGAATATTTCGTTTTTGAGGTTGTCGCCCACACTGATGCCGTTGAGCTCGAGCAGCGTGTTCATACCGCCGCGGCTCTTTCGTGCACCGCTGTAACCTCCGCCCGTGCCGCTGGCATCCTCGATGAGCATCACGGTCTGACGGGAATAGACGCGGGGCTGACGGGCATAATAGATATGTCCGAGCACAAGAGCTATGACTACGGAGATGACAAACCAATACCAATTGGCGCGCAATATGCCGAGGCATATGCGGAAGATGACGCTGAACTGCTTGCTGTCTTTCTCTACTATCTGTGGGGCATTATTTTCCATCTTGATCATTGTGGGCACAAACACCAAACACCGGCTTTGACTCCGTTTGCGGCATCTCTTCTCGCCTGAGCGTTTCCTTGCCACAGGCAGCGGAGCCGGTCTGTATGGTTCGTATTGTTTAGAAAAGCTTGATAAGGTCTGTTTGTTATAACGCTGCAAATTTAGTGCTTTTTCATTGATTTAGGGCTTTGGCGGCTATTTCTTTTTGTGTCATTCAGGATTGACGGCATAAAATGGAGAGAAGGAAAAGATTAGGCTTTTGATTTGGTTTGTTGGCGGCCCGAGGGGGCTTGTTCAAAAAGCCGGGGCGTTTGTGACAAAAAACGCTGAGAAAAAATCTGAAACAGTCATAAGCCACAGAAAGATTATTCCGAAGACCCGAAAAAGGCGCCATCCATGCCCACGCCTAAGGACTTTTTCTGCGGGAATAGGGACAAAAAAGACGGGAATAAGGGCAGTCTCTCCCGGCCCCATTCCCGCAAGCCACTGATTTTCCTTCAGTTAGAACAAACAATTATCATCATCTTCTCCTTTCACCTCAAAGATATACTCCATGAAGCAATGAAAAAAAGACGATGCGGGCCCAATGGCGCTGGCTCCCCGGGGTTGGGCTTGCTCCCTCCAAATGTGATTGGGGAAGCCTTCGTCATTCAATCACAGCAATCGCCTCATAATCGGTCGGTTGCAGCCGTGTGATTGTGTGATTGGGGAAAAGGAAAGAATTTGGGGGATATAGAGAGACGGAGGAATGTGGCATAGGAAGGGCACGATGGCGGCGAACTCATAAAAACAGCCGCTCAATCAAAAAGTATTTTCGGCTCAATCAAAAAAACAAATCACCCCGACGCCTTGACGGGCATCGGGGTGATGGTTTATAGCGTTGGTCTATGACGCTTAGTTGGGGAAAACAGGTTTTTCCATAAACATGTCGCCGGTGTTGGAAATGGTGGTGACCATTTCGTCGGTCAACTCACGCAAGATGCCTGCGTTGACGAGAACGTCCATATCGTTTTTGAACTCGTTGTAGGCAGCTTCGGGGAAGATTTGAAAACCGTTGCCGTAGTCGCCGATGTAGGTGGCAACCTGACGGAGGAAGCCCCACTTCTCGAAATAGGGGAAGAGGTTGTAGCCGGTAAGGCGGCTGGTCTTGCGGATGAAGTTGAGGATATAGGGCATGTTGTTGTCCCAAGTGTTGTGATGCTCGTCGGTGATGTAGCGGCACCAAACGGAGGTGGGATAACGCTCGTTGAGCTTGGAGAGAGCGTCGTTGGCGTTGTTGTTTTGTGCCATGGCCACGAGTTCGTATTTGTCGTAGCCATCTGTCTTCTCAACGGTGGAGCCACCTTCTTGCGACATCTGGCGGAGCGACTCATAGAGGTCGGGACCAAAGTCGGGGCAACCGTTTTGCGTGAAATAGACGTAGAGCATGATGAAGGGGCAGAGGGTTTCGCCCACGCCTACTTCGTTGATGGTGCGTGCACGCAGTTTGTTGTCGGCCACCTTGGTGATGTTGACGGCGTCGATGGCCAGTGTCTTATAGTCGGCGTTCCAGTCGAGATTGCCGGCCATAGCCTCATTGTAGCAGTTGTTGCGGATCTGGCTGGTGGTGGCGTCTACAACGATGTTGCCGTCTTTGTCGGTTTCGGTGTAGGTTTCGTCGTCAAGGAAGTGGCGGCGGGCATTGGGCCAGTGATTGATTTTGTCGCTGGTGCGATAGCCCATCTTCATGATGTTGTAGTAGGAGTTCATGTTGTTGCTCACCTCATTGACGCCCTTCCAGCAGAAGTAGGGATGCATCTGATGCTGGTGGCCCCACTCGTGGCTCAAACCCCAAATGGCATCGTCGTCGCCGTTGACCAGTTTGTTGCAGTTGAGCACACGGCTCTCTTGGTCTCTGTGGAACGACACGCCCAGACCGCCCTGGAACATATAATAGGTATAGTTGACATAGGCGAAGGTGCGGTTTTTGGGCTGACGGTCGTATTTGGTGAAGCCGAGGATGTCGTGCTCCCACTGTACGAGAGAATCCATCACGGCGATGTATTGGCGATAGCCGAGGCTGCCGTCGATGGCGCGACAATAGTCGTGGAGGCCTTGTGCCGACCAAACGAGGTGGACTTTCTTGCCCACTACGTCCATGTGGCTGTTTTTGGCATTGGCGGTGAGCTCATGCATCTCTTCGTTGGTCAAGTCGGCAGAGAGGTAGCCATTGACCACGCCGTTGATGAAGTGCACCTTGATGTCGGGCTGGCTGTCGGGGTCGTTATCGTCGTGATAGTCGATATAGGCCAAGGCGTCGTAGTCGGGAGAAACCCAACCGCCCTCGGCGTATGTGAACGAACCGGCAGGGTCGAACTCGATGACGTTGAGACCATTGCGCAGGCCATAGGTGCGGGTCTGAGGATTGCCGCCGTCGAAGTTGCCGCCGACAATACCATTGTACCAAGAGGTGAGCACGAGCGAAGCCGACTTGCCGGCAGGCAGACCGCTCACGGCCACGGCATAGGTGCCGGGGCCCATCGTGATGCCGGTGACGCCGGGACGCTGGTCGTAGTATTTTCCGGGAGTGAGCCACATATTTGAAAGGGCCTGCACGCTGAGCAGACAGGGATATTCGGCCACACGATAGTCGGTGGAATAGTTACCGTTGAAGAGTTTGGTGGCCAAGCTCTTGACGAAGGGATTATAGATGCGGTCGATGTCGTCGGCCGTGACGCCTTCGCGCAGCGTGGTGAGGCAGTCGTCGGCAAAGATGTCGAGTTCGGCGCGCTCTTCAGAAAGGGTGCGGAACTCCATCTCGGCACAGGCGGCAAAATTGTTTTTACCACTCTTCACGACGAACTTGATGGAGACGGGATTGGACAGGCCGCCATCGGCAAAGTCTATTCTCGAAGGAGCAGAACTGAAGGCGAAGTCGTAGTTGCCATAGAGGCGGTAGTCGGTGTCGCCTTCACATTTCACGTAGACGTCTACAAGGCCAAAGTTGCCATTACCGTCGGCAGAAGCATCAGTACGGGGCACATAGTTGACGTACTCGATGAGGGGCACGTTGGTAAAATTGTAAATAAGAATGGCGGGAGTGCTCTCGCTCACGGGTGTGACGGGGGCACCACCGGAATAGGCCGTGTGGAAGAGGCTCTCATAGTTGCCGTCGATGGTGTTGGCCACACCGCCGTCTTTGCCACTGCTGGCATGACCGTTGTCGGTGCACGAAGCGACTTTCACGGGATTGTCTTTGGGCATATCGGCCACAGAGCCGTCGGCGGCCTGCTTGATCTGTACAATCTGGTTGATGCCGTGCTCGGCGTTGACGAATGAGATTTCGGCAGTGCGGGCTTCCTCGTTGTAGTTGACATCGAGATGCACATAAACCTGGCCGGTGGCCGAACGGGTCACTTGGGCCCAAGCGGCGTTGCTCGACACCTCGTAGGGGATGTTGGCGGCAACGCTGAAGCAGAGCGTACGCTCCTTATAGCTCAGATTTTGGGCGTGGGGCGTGATAATCATGGGCTGGGCACCTTCGGGCAGCGTGTTTTGTGCCTGCGAAGGCGACACGGCCAAGACAAGTCCGAGCGCCAAAAGAGCAATATTGTTTTTGATTTTCATACGTTGTTAGTTTTTTGATGAGACTAAGAGACTAAGAGACAGTGTGCCGACCTTACAGGCCGAAAGGTGAAGGAGCCGTACCATACCCGGGCCTAACGACCCGGGCTGATATGTTACGCCCTTACAGGGCTTGCCTTTGTCTTTTTGACTTTTTGTCTCTAAAAGTCATATTGTCTTTCTTACAAAACTCTTACCTTCTGGCCGTTCACGACATAGATACCGCCGGACAGGGGGAAGCTTTCGGTGCCGTTGAGCACCTTCATATACAAGGTCTGACCGAGGATGTTGAAAATCTGGACCACGGTCTCGCGATGGGTGGTGACGGTGACCTGACCCACACCGGCTACAATCTGAATGTCGTCGGCATCCACATCGTCAATTCCGGTGGTCTGTTCTTCGCCCACTGCAAAAGGTGAGGTCTCTACGTAGAAGCCGAGGCCCTTATAAGCACTGTTTGAGGTGAAGCGAACCACCACCTTGGGCTGCGGCGTGAAGAAACTGAACTTGCCTGCCGAAACGAAATAGTCGTTGGGGGCTGAAGCCGAGGTGCCTTTGGTAAGCTCGGTGTAGTTGCCTTCGGCATCAATCTTGTAGACGCTGACTGCGGCATCGAGTGCGCCAGGGCTTTCAGACGTGGTGCCCACATAGCGATAAGCACTGAGGTCGAGCGGACTGGTGTTGCGGTCGGCATAAGTCACCACGGGCATATAGGGCACGCCATCTTTTGAGAGCATATTCTCAGCGCCGGCGATGTTGATGCAGTCTTGAGGCATAAAGGCGATGCGGCCGCCGGCAGGAGCGTTGGCCTTGAGCGGCAGAGCGCCAAGAGTGAGGTTATTGCCTGCGATGTTGAGACTGCTCAACTG
The DNA here is from genome assembly GCA_051892575.1 of Alloprevotella sp. Taxonomy (GTDB): domain Bacteria; phylum Bacteroidota; class Bacteroidia; order Bacteroidales; family Bacteroidaceae; genus Alloprevotella. Next base: position 10,207 of record JBJFGJ010000044.1, read on the forward strand.
CGTGTTGGGCAAATAGAGCGTCGGGATTTTGTTGTTGGCCAACGAAACGTCAGAGAGGTTGGCACAATCGGCGAGGTTGAAGGTTGATGTGATGGCGTTGTTGTCGGCCACGATTTGCTGTATGCCGCTCACGTTGTTAAGCGTGATGTAGGGCAGACTATTGTTGTTGCACACCAGCGTGGAGATGGGCGAACCGGCAGAGATGGTGAGGCCGTTCGTGACATTGTTGTTGCTAAAGTTGAGGTAGTCGAGGTCGTCGTTGTCAGTCACACGCACGCGAGAATACTGGTTGTTGCTGACATCGATGGTGCGGAGTGTGGCCGTACGGATGACGAAGGTTCCCGTGAGCTGGTTGTTGGAGAGGTTGATGTTCTCAATGGCTACCAGGTCGTTTTCGGGATAAGACTGGTTGGTGTAGACAATCGACGTGAGCTGGTTGTTGGAGGCGTCGAGGTCGGTCAGGGCCTTCATGTCTTTGAGGGTCAGCGTCGTGAGGTTGTTGTTGGAAAGGAAGAGCGAGGTCAGCTCGGTGGCTCCGGTGAGGTCGATGTCGGTCAGACCGCAACCTGAGCAGTTGAGCATATTCCAGCGCTTGTCGCCGGTGATGACGATTTGGCTGCCTTTCACTTCGCCGGTGATTTCACGAATGGCATCGCTGCCGGTGTTGTAGGCCACGGCATTGCCATCGCCCCAGTCAACGGTCACACCGGTGTAGGTGTGATTGACCTGAAGGGTGATGGACTCGCCCACTGCCTTGCCGGTAGTGAGCTTTACCACGCGATCTTGTGCCTGTGCGGCCATGGCACCAATGAGCAAGCCGCCGGCAAGAAGGAATGAGGGAAAACGATTGTTTTTCATATTCTGTTGTGTTTTTATTTATACAATATAATAATGGGAGTATTGGGGCTTATTTTTTTGCCGTCGGGGTGTTGGGGAAATTAGGCACGGGGAAGGTGGGGATGTCGGCGCTGGTGATGGCCTCAATCTGTTCGTCGGTCAAGGTCTTGAGACCGAGAGCTTCCATATCGGCCTTGAACTCGTCGCGCATGCTATTGAGCAGGGCCACGCCTTTGTCGCCGTAGTCGCCAATGGTCATGACGATGGTGCGCATGAAGCCGCAACGCTCAAAGAAGGGATAGAGGTTGTAGCCGCTGAGTTTGGAAGCCTTGCGCACATAGTTGAACATGGCCGGCACACTGTTTTGCGTCCACACTGAGGTGGGGGTGATGAAGTTGTGAGTGGTCCATACCGAAGAGGGATAGGCGTCGATGAACTTCTGATAAGCACCGTTTTTGTTGCCATTCTGTGCGCTGCAGAGCAATTCGTATTTGTCGACAGTGGTTTTGGCTTTCTTCACGCCGGCTTCATAGTCGGGCTCGATTGTTGAGCCGTTGTCTTCGTCGTTCTGGCGGAGACTCTCGTAGAGGTCTTCCTGGAAATCTTTGACATAGTTGGCATTGTCTTTATCGCTGAAGTAGCAATAGAGCATAAAGAAGGGCGCGGTGAGTTCTTCAACATACACCTCGTTGATGCTCACGCCGTGGTCGCGGTCGGTGGCATAAGAGGGGATGAGATAGGCGCCGTCGCCGTTCACATAGCGATTGTATTGTGCACGGATGGTGTCTTGGATTTCGGGACACCAGGCATAGTCGCCAATCTGGTTGTAGGCCTTGATGCGTGCCGAAGCGGTATCGTTGCTCAAAGCACCATTCTGGAAGAAGTGCTTGTACATGGCGGTCCAGTTGTTCTGGATACGGGCACCGTGGTTGCCGGTATAGCCCATATGGAGCACATTGTAGCAAGAGTTCATATTGTTGGAAGCCTCAGCCAGACCGGCCCAGCAGAAATAGGGCGTCATCTGATGCTGGTGGCCCCACTCGTGGCTCAGACCCCAGATGGCATCGTCGTCATTGTAGATCATGGTGCGGCAGTTGAGCACACGGCTCTCCTGGTTATACATAAACGACACGCCATAGCCGCCCTGGAACATATAATAGGTATAGTTCACATAGGCCATCGTGCGGTTGTCGGGGGTGCGGCCGTATTTGGTCAGACCGAGCAGGTCGTGCTCCCAGCCCACGATTGAGTCGAGCAGGTTGATATATTGGATGAAGCCAAGCGACGAACCGTCAGAAGCCTTGCAATAGTTGGCCAGGCCCTTTGAAGTCCAGACGGAGTGCACCTTGTCGCCCACGAGGTCCATACAGGTGTTGGGCGCATTCTGGCAGAGCAAGAGCATCTCTTCGTTGGTCTTGTCGGGCGAGAGATAGCCCTGGATTTGACCGTTGACGAAGTGCACCTTGATGTCGGGATGGTTGGTGGGGGCATCGTCACTATAGTAGCTGATGTAGGCCAAGCCGTCGAAGTCTGACTTGAAGTTGATGAGGTTCAAGCCGTTCTGGAGAGAATAGGTATAAGTGGCCGGACCGCCGCCTTTACCCTCTTCGTCGAGTTCTTTGGCATACCAGGCCACCACCTTGAGCTGGGCGGTGAGGTCGTCGGGAATGCCGCTCACCATCACCAGGTTTTTGCCCTTAGAGATGTTGATACCCGTCACACCGGCCATCTGGTCGTAATATTTGCCGGGGCTGTTCCACATTTCAGACTGCACGAATGGCGAGAGATGGCAGGGATAAGAGGCCACGCGATAGTTCTTCTCATACTTGCCGGCATAGAGCTGCTTGGCCAGCGCACGGATGGCATCGACAGAGATGGTGTCGATGACGTCGAGCGTCACGCCGGGCTTGAGCGAACTGAGCACGTCGTCGGCAAAGATGTTGCTATAGAGCGACACATCCGAGATATCCTTGCGGAACTCCACCTCTGCAAGCGACGCATAACCGTTTTTGCCCGTAAGGATTTTAAGCTGGATTGAAGCAGCATCTTTCAGACCGCCTTCAAAAGTAACGGTGCGAGTCGCTGTGCTCATCTCCCAGTCGTAAGCGCCATAGAGCGTATAGGCAGACTCCCCTTTGCGCTTGATATACAGTTCCACATTGCCCGGCACACCATTGCCTCCGTCCTGACGAGGCACGAAGTTAATATAGTCAATGCGGTCGGGATTGGTGAAGTTGTAGGTGAGGATGGCGGGATTTGAGGCAGAGATGCCACCGCTATACGGTGAGTGGAAGAGCGTTGAGGTGTTACCATCGAGCGTGTTGTTGATGTCGCCGTCGGTGGCGTAAGGAGCATGGCCGTTGTCTGTGCAAGACGAGGGCATCACGGCGTTTTCAATCAAGTCGGCAGCCGTGTTGGGCTTCTGCGTGATGGCCATTGTCTGCTGGATACCATTTTCGGCATTGGCAAACATCAACACAGCCATACGCTGCTCGGGATCGGCGTTTTCGTCCACGTGGATGTAGACGGTGCCGTCGGTGCCTTGACGCACTGAAAGCCAAGATTGGCCACCACTCACCTCAAAGGGAATGTTGGCCACCACTTTCAGACACAAGGTACGCTCTTTGTAATTGATCGTTTGATTGTGCGGAATGACAATCATCGGCTGGGCATCAGTGGGCAGCGCCGACTGAGCCAAGGCAGAGCCGCTCAGCATAAAGGCTGAAAGAGCGACTCCGGCAATCAGATTTTTGAGTGTAAAGTGTTTCATTCTGTAATCATTATTCTTTTTGTTTGATAATTCTGAAGGACGGCACCGACACAGTGGGGGCCGTTAGGGTAAAAAGCGTATAAACTTATGAAATGTGCGCCAAAGCGCATTAAATAAAGAAGATTTAAGGTGGTTAGAGTATTGGCATGATGACCGTGCACTTTCGGGCAAAGCCGTAGTGGGGCAGTTATCACGCCACAAAAATAGAGGTTTAGTTTTGTTCGGCAAAGAGAATAAGATTTAAAAAATCTTTTTTCTCAGCATTTTGCGTCGCCGCCGCCCCGACAAACCAAAAGAAGCCCCGAGAGGGACCTCAAATAAGAACCGGCCATTGCCCCTCGAATGGGCGACAGCCTGCAATAATTGAAAGTTCACAATTTGGCGTAATCCTTGGCCGCATCGAAACAATGGCTGTCTTGGGGGGCAAAATAAAGCGCTGAGGCCGCGACAATCCGTCCATCTGTTGCTTTGCAGCGGCGGCTGCCGGCATAGGCTTTTAATATAAGATACGAAAAGGTGAACCAGTCCGAAGTAACGGCCAATTTTTTTCGGCCGTTTTTTCAAAACACCCCAAATCATTTTTGGTTCGGAAAATAGGCCCCTCATTTGCCGCATAAGGCCCGATTCTACAGGGTCTTTGGCCGTTTTGACGGTCTTAAAGACTCGGGCAAAAAAGGTGAACAAGTGAACAGGTGAACAGGTGAACTTTCATTTTTTTCAAACGAAACAAAAATAAGAGATAATATATAATATATTATATATCATATACTTATAGAGTTTCCTTTAAAAAACGTGTTTTGTTCACCTGTTCACCTGTTCACTTGTTCACCTTTTCCGATTTACGCTAACAGAGGTTAAAGACTGCGTTAAAAATCGTGTTTCCCCTGCCCGTCTCATTAAATGCGAAAGTACGCATCGAGATGTTATGGCGTTTACAATCAAATAATTGCATCCTTTTCGCTTGAAAACACACACACCGACACGTTGAAGAAAAACCGCGGCTCAGCCGTGCAAGAAAACGCTATTTTTGTCTTCATTTCCTACAACCACCAGGCCGAAAAACGAGAAAACGTTAAAACTTGTTGCCGTGTCGAAGAACGGCAAGGTCTATGCGACGCGCAAACAGCCACGCTCGCTCATCATCCGCCTCAAGGACACTGAAAACAAGGCCGTTAGCCTCACCGAAATCGTCCGGCAAACGATGTATCTTTGGGAAAACGGACAGAAAGAACTCAAGAAAACTCAAAAGTGACAAAACCGTCTCCAGGCCCTTTTTTTGAGCCTCGTCGGGAATAATCATTGACATTTATGAAAAAATCCGACAAATCGGACAATCTGTTCAAGTCCGGCCACGCGCCATATTAGGTCTGTCGGCGTAAGCGAAGAGGAAGAAGACGAAGTCCGGCAAGCCCTGTTAGGACGCCACATAGATTGCCCGTGGCGTCAGGCCTGGGATATATGATGTACGCTATTATCCCGGTAAGGTCGGCACAATACGGGAATGAGCGGCCCCGCAAGCCCTGTAAGGGCGCAACATATCAGCCCGGGTCGTCAGGCCCGGGTACGCGGCATCCCTCCCTTTTTCCGGCCTGTAAGGTCGGCACATTACGAAAACAAAAGAATAATATATTGATAATCAGACGCTTGATGTGCCGACCTTACAGGCCGGATTATAGTGGAATACACCATACCCAGGCCTAACGAACCGACGACAAGGCGAGAGCAGAAGACAAGCTTGCTTGGATTATGCCGAGCCGCGAAGGAGGAAGACGAAGTCAATTGGGCTATTATGTTGCGCCCTTTCAGGGCTTGCCGGGCCGCTACCCCCTACGATTGGGCTGATATGTTATCGCCCCCTCTCGGAGCTTCTTTTTGGGTTTGTCGGGGCGGCGATGTTTTGGGGTTTATAATTGTTTAACGCTAAATGGCTGCAAGTATCCATAAATAAAGCGTAAATTTGTAGTGCTTATATGGCAGAACTTCAATCATAATCCAAATTATATCTAAAACACCAACAACACACACTATGAAGCACGTTTTTGCATTCGGTCTTGCGCTTTGCGCTGTATGCCTCCTCGGTAGTTGCAAATCCAAAGAAAGCGCCTATCGCCAGGCTTACGAAAAAGCCAAACTCCAACAGAACACTTCAAACAACGAGGCTACGACCGTGACGGTTGCTCCCACGACCAACGAGCAACAGGCCGTCAGCGTAACGCCCGTCAATCCTAACCCGGCGCCCGAAGACAACAGCGACGTACGCACCATCGCAGGTGGCGTCACCGTGGTGGCCGGAGAACCGTTGCGCACCTACAGCGTCGTAGTGGGCAGTTTCATCACTCAGGCCAACGCAGAAGGCTTGATGTCACAGCTCAGAAGCAAAGGCTATGCCGCCCGTGTGGTCAAAACCAACGAAACCATCAACAACCACACCGGATGGTTCCGCGTGGTGGCCTCTTCATACGACGACAAGGCCTCGGCCGTCAACTCACGCAATGAGCTTCAGAGCACTTACGCCGGCGCTTGGTTGCTCTACAACAAATAAGACTCAGAGTCGAAGAGACTAAAAGAAACATCCCATAGCCCGGGCCTAACGACCCGGGCTATGGTGTTTATGCCGAGGCGCGAAGGAGGTAGGCGAAGAGTTTGAGCGGCCAAACAAGCCCTGTAAGGGCGTAACATTTCAGCCCGGGGCGTCAGGCCCGGGTACGCGGCATCCCTCCCTTTTCCGGCCTGTAAGGCCGGCACAATGCACACCTAATTATCAATATGCCATTTTCAATTATCTATTCCCGTAACAGGGCCGTGCTTGGCCGCTCAGACTCTTCGTTTCTTCATCCACAAAAAAATAAAGAACAGATTGTTTGACCCTCTCCTCCCCTTTCGTCTGCCGGACAGACTATGTCGAAGTGCACAAGGTTCGGGCCGCCATGAGGTGGGCCGATGGTGGTGTGGGGCCTTGATTTTGACAATCGCTTTCTGTCTGATGCCGCTCTCGACGAATGCCGACAGCCGGAAAGATGGCAAAGGCAGACAAGTGCCCACGGCCGACAGCATCATGGCAAGGGTGTATCGTTATCCCGCCAGCCTCGGCCGGACGCTTCCCGACACCTGGCAGATGAAAGTCTATGCGGCACACACGCTACACACGCGTCGCAAAAACATCTTGACCCGCTACGTCCCGGGGCTCTTCAAACTGGAACGGGGAGACAGACACTATTTCGGGGAATCGCTGGCCCTTTATGAGAAAAAGCCGGATGGCACGATGACCAAGAAGGAACTGGCGGCCTATGGAACGATGCCTTATCGACGCAGCGGCGAGGTGTGGACGGGACAGTACAATCCGTCTGTCTATGCCGACGGTCTGTTTTCCGACCGCATTCTCTCTCCGCTCTGGCCGTCGAACCGCCGCTACTATCGCTTTGCCGAGGGCGGCAGACGATTGGAAGAGGGGCGCATCATTGTGTCCGTCGATGTGACGCCGCGTTTCTCGAACACACAGTTGGCAAAAGGGAGCTTCGATGCCGATGCCGAAACAGGACGGGTATGCCGTTTTAGTTTTGACTTCGTCTATGGTTTCGGCCGTCTGCACATTGAAGGAGAAATGGGACGCCACGGATTGGCTTCGCTGGTTCCTTGCCGCATGGCCTTGACCTCTCATCTGTCGGTATTGGGCAACAAGATTGACGAAACCTTCGATGCCACGGCGCGCTATGACTTCGACGATACCGGTACGTCAAGCCCCTTCGGCACAAAAGACATTTGGACGATAAAGTCAGACACGGTGGTGCGCGAGAAAGCCTTTTTCGACACCTGTCGGCCACGTCCGCTTTCGGCGGAGCAGACGGCCGTCTATGAAAGATCAGACACCACGGCCCTGCCGGCAGACACGGCTTCGCGCCCCATCAGGCGGTTCATCTCGCCCGTCACCGAGGATGTGCTTTTCGACAGCCACGTCGTGGCGTTTTCGCCCACGGGCTTCGTCAAATTGCCACCCCTGCTCACACCGCGAAGCATAGGCTGGAGCAGAAGCAAGGGCTTTTCGCTGCAAACACGCTTTGTCTTTTCCAAACAATGGCCACGGCGATGCGGACTGGAATTTGCCCCTCGCGTGGGCTACAACTTCAAGCAAAAGCAGGTGTATTGGCGGCTTCCGCTACGAATGGACTTGTATCGGCTCCGCAGTGGCTCGCTGACCATCGAGACCTCGGGCGGTGACCATGCCTACAGCAGCAGCCAGGCAGACGACATACGCCGCCGGCTGGCAGGACAGACGAAATACGACTCGCTCATCCATCTTTTCGACCAATATCAGTTCCACTACTATCGAGACAACCGCCTGCTGGCCTCGCTGTCTCTGTCGCCACTGCCTCGCCTCACACTGCAAACGGGTGTGCGCTTCCACTACCGCACGCTCATCGGATGGAACAAGACGGCTGCAGAAGGCGGTATGAAACACCATCTGTCCAGCATTGCCCCTCGCCTGCAACTCATCTGGACGCCACAAACGCCCCGGGGCAGGCGTTTGCTATGGTCGGGGCATCCCATGCTTATGGCCGACTATGAGCGAGGCTTCAGCCTGGGACAGGCAGCCACACGCTACGAACGCATCGAGACCGACCTCAGATATACCCTTCCGTTACGGGCCTTGCGGGCCGTCCACCTCAGACTCGGAACCGGCCTTTACACGCGGAGAGGCCAAGACAGTTTTATAGACTACGACCATTTCCGCGACGAATGGATGCCTCAGGGATGGCGCGACGAGCTCTCCGGAAAATTCCAACTGCTCGACAGCCGCTGGTATAATGAATCGGACTACTACGCGCGCCTGTCGGCGGCCTACGAGAGTCCGATGCTGCTCATCTCCCGCATAGGCAAACTCACACGCTATGTCCAGAAAGAACGTCTCTATATCAACCTGCTTCACGTCAAAGCTTTGGGGCCTTATGGCGAATTGGGCTATGGTATTAGCCTCCCAATGATAGATTTTGGGGCTTTTATGTCGATTGCTAACGGCAGAGCCACTAAATTTGCAGTAAAAATAGCCCTTAACCTTGGCGACGACTGATTTTGACGCCATCATTCATAAAAAAAAGACCATAATCACACAATAAATACTCATTCATGTACATCCTTTTGCTCGCCTATCTCATAGGCGCATTGGCCATCTCGTTTTTATGCTCAATCCTCGAAGCGGCTCTGCTTTCGGCTCCCTTGTCTTTCATTTCGATGAAAGAGGCCGAGGGAGACAAGAGGGCTAAACGCTTGCACGACTATAAAAACAACATCGACCGTCCGGTAGCGGCCATTCTCTCTCTCAACACCATTGCCCACACCATCGGGGCCGCCGGCGTGGGTGCGGAAGCCACACGCATCTTCGGCGAAGCCTATTTCGGTTTGGTTTCGGCTGTGCTCACATTGCTCATTCTGGTGTTCTCTGAAATTATTCCGAAAACCATAGGGGCCTCACACTGGCGCAGCCTGGTTTTGCCTTGCACCACCATCATCCGCTCTCTCATCATCATTTGCTATCCTTTGGTTTTGCTCTCCGAACTCATCACCAAAGTGTTTTCCACGTCTTCGCCCCAAGTGTCGGTGAGCCGTGAAGAGGTGTCGGCCATGCTCAACGTCGGCACTGAAGAAGGCATCTTCAAGCCACGCGAGAACTCCACCATCCAAAACTTCCTCACCACAGCCAAGGTGACGGCGCGCGAAGTGATGACGCCCAGCCTCGTGGTGGCCTCAGCGCCCGAAGAGATGACTATGAGCGAGTTTCACGGACATAAAAAGTTCAATCCCTATTCGCGCATTTTGGTGTATGCAGACAGTCCCGAACTCGTCACAGGCTATATCCTCCGGGCATCTGTCTTGGAGAAACTGGCCGAAGACAAATTCGACCTCACGCTTTCGGCCATACGCCGGCCCATTATGTCTTTCTCTGAAGACGCCCTGGTGGCTGAAATCTGGGACAAGATGATTGAACGTAAAGAGCACATCTCCATCATCACCGATGAATATGGTTGCCTCCGCGGCATTGTCACGATGGAAGACGTGATTGAAACGATGTTGGGCGTGGAGATTGTCGACGAAAACGACACCACGACGGATATGCAGAAATACGCCCGCGAGAAGTGGCAGAAGATTAAAGCCAAAAATTCATTGTAAGTTTTTTGTGGAGAGTGAAAACTCTTCTAAACGAAAGATTGCCGTAATCCCAACCTATAGTGGCGATTGCTGTATTTGGACATTGCCACCAATGAATTGCCTCTCGAAATTGACAACTGTCGGAAAAATATTGCTGTCCGGTAAACAGTTCTATTATTGCTTATAGATGGGAATGGCTGAAAGTCATTCCTCGACCGACGAAGGAGGCCAGAGCCCATAGCA
>JBJFGJ010000045.1:0-5063 GCA_051892575.1 Alloprevotella sp.
GTGGAAAATAATAAAGGCCTTTCTCCCACTTTTTTTGTCACACAAGTCCCCCGTGTTTGTCCTCTTCCGAACCGCCTGCGCCACCGTTTCATAAGGTTTGTTACAAAATATGTCATCACACTTTTTGTAACAACGGTTTTTGTAGTTTTGGAATTAGTCTTAACTTTGCGGCATTACACTTTACACGTCAGTTATGGAAACCCCGTTTGTCTTTGGAAAAATTGCGACCGAAAAAAACTTTACGGACCGCGAAAACGAAACGGCCTGTTTGGTTCAAAACTTTGTGTCGCTCATCAACACGATAATCATTTCGCCACGCCGATGGGGCAAAAGTTCGTTGGTGCATAAGGCCGCCCAACTGGCCATGCAGCAAGACGACAAGTTGCGTATATGCCACATCGACCTTTTCAATGTGCGCAGCGAGGAACATTTCTATTCGTTGCTGGCACAAAAGGTCTTAGCCGCCACGTCGACAAGATGGGACGAAGCCGTGGAAAATGCCAAACGCTTTTTTTCGCAGCTTGTGCCGAAAATCTCTATTGGTGCCGACCCGACGAATGAGGTGTCGATAGGTTTCGATTGGGACGACGTCAGGCAAAACCCCGACGAGGTGCTTGACCTTGCCGAGCAGATAGCCCAAAAGAAGGGACTGAAGATTGTGGTGTGTGTGGATGAGTTTCAAAACATTGCCGGCTTTGCCAATCCGGATTATGTTCAGAAAAAACTACGTTCCCACTGGCAGCAGCATCAGCACGTGGCCTATTGTCTCTATGGCAGCAAACGCCATATGATGCTGGAGGTGTTCACCAATTCGTCCCAACCCTTCTACAAGTTTGGCAACCTCATTTTCCTCAAGAAAATCGACACCGCCTGCCTGGTTGAGTTTTTCAACAATCGCTTTGCCGACACAGGTAAACGCATCACGGCCGACGCCGCACAGCTCATTGCGCAACTTTCAGACAATCATCCCTATTACGCGCAGCAGTTGGCTCAGCTCTCGTGGCTGCGCACGGAGACAGAGTGTACGGCGGCCATCGTCCGTGAGGCTCACGCCGCCTTGGTGGAGCAAATGAGCCTGTTGTTTGCCACTATCACAGAGACTTTGACCACGCAGCAACTCAACTATCTCCATGCCTTCATTGCCGGCGAACAAGCCATTAGTTCGGCCGAGGTGATGCACCGCTATCGCATCTCTTCGTCCACGTCCATTGCCCGTTCGAAGGCCGCACTCATCAAAAACGACATCTTGGACAATACCGTGGGCGAAATCTCCTTTCAAGACCCCATTTATGCCTATTGGTTGAAGACAGAATATTTTGCCAAGTCATAAAAACAAGGCCCCGCGTCCGCCGCGGAGCCTTTATGTCATCTCTTCCATCCGGCTTACGCTGTGACTGAGCGTGACTGGAACGCTTCAGTCACAGCAAGTCGCTAAGTATTAATAAGTTGAATGGCCTGTGACTGTGTGATTGGAGAAAAGGCAAACATTAGGGTAGAGCGGCCTACATGTCGTGCGTCTCGAGGCGTCGCAGGGCCAGTTGCTCGTATTTCGTACCCGGCTGCCCGTAGTTGGCATAGGGCCAGATGCTGATGCCGCCGCGCGGCGTGAAGATACCCGTCACCTCGATGTATTTCGGCTCCATCAGCGCGATGAGGTCTTTCATGATGATGTTGACACAGTCTTCGTGGAAATCGCCGTGATTGCGGAAACTGAAGAGATAGAGTTTCAAGCTCTTGCTCTCCACCATGCGTCGGCCGGGAATGTAGCTGATGCGTATTTCGGCAAAGTCGGGCTGGCCAGTGATGGGGCAGAGACTCGTGAACTCGGGGCAGTTGAAGCGCACCCAGTAGTCGTTGTCGGGATGTTTGTTTTCAAACGTTTCGAGCACCTCCGGCGCATAGTCTTGCCGGTATTCCGTTTTTCGTCCCAATACGTTGAGACCTTCGTCCGTTCGGTTCATGATGAGGTTATGGTTTTGCAGGAAATGGTTTGTCAGAGAAAAAAGTATGAAGTTTATGAATGAGAAGCGTTTAGAGCCTTCCGACTAAGATAAGCTTCAAGTCCGCGCCGGCGGAGGATACAGGCCGGACATTCGCCGCAGCCGTCGCCCGGCACGCCGTTGTAGCACGTCAGCGTCTTGTGGCGCACCAGGTCGAGCACACCCAGTTCGTCGGCCAGCGCCCAAGTCTCGCACTTGTCCAGCCACATCAGCGGCGTGTGTATGACCATTTGCGTGTCGAGAGCCAGGTTGAGCGTCACGTTGAGCGAGCGGATGAAAGCGTCGCGGCAGTCGGGATAGCCCGAAAAATCTGTCTGCGACACTCCCGTCACCAGGTGTCTGATGCCACGCTCACGCGCATAGACGGCAGCCATACTCAAGAAGAAAAGATTGCGGCCCGGCACAAACGTCGACGGCGGCCTTCCGCCTTCGGTCACGCCTTTCTCCACCTCCATCTCGGTGTCCGTCAGGCTGTTGCGGCCCAGTCGGCCGATGAGGTGGCTGTCCAGCGTGGCGTGAGTCACCCCGGCCTCTTCGGCAATCTTTCGGGCCAGTTCCACCTCGAGCGCGTGTCTCTGCCCATAGTTGAAGCTCAGCGCCGTCACTTCGTCAAACTCCCTTTTGGCCCAAAAGAGGCACGTCGTCGAGTCTTGTCCGCCGCTCAGCACCACCAGCGCGCGTCGGTCCGTCGGTTTTTGTCCCGTCAGAGTTCTGATATTTTCCATACGCTATAAGAGATATTCTTGTCGAAAGTGTCTTCGCCCTGTGTGCGTTTCACGTAGTTCACCACCCGAATGGTCACGGGCAGCGCAATGATTTCGTAGGCCGTCTTGAGGCAGAGCTGCGTCAACATCATGGCCGGCATCACCTCCCAGGGCACCACGCCGCCCAGCGCCAGTGGGAAGAAGATGAGCGAGTCGGCCCCTTCGCCTACGACGGTAGAGGCGATGGCGCGCACCGAAAAGTGCCGGCCGCCCTGACTCAGTTTCATGCGGCTCATCACATAGGCATTGAGAAACGAACCCACGAGGAAGGCCAAGAACGAAGCCCCGGCAATGCGCGGAGCCAGACCAAAGATGGCGTGGAAGCCCTCTTCGCCCTGCCAGTAAGGCGCCGCCGGCAGCAAGTCGGCCAGGAGTCCGAAAATCACAAAGAGGAAATTCATCAAGAAGCCCATCCAAATCACGAAGCGTGCGCGGCGGTAGCCCCACACCTCGACGAGGCAGTCGTTGATGATGTAGGAGATGGGGAAAACGATAAGTCCCGCCGTCATTTCGAGCGGTCCGAGCGTCACTTGTTTGGTTTCGAGGAGGTTGGCTGCAATCAAGCAGATGCAAAAGAGCACGCCCATCAACATAAAGGGCAGGCTCACGGTAGTTTTTTTGTGAGTCATATTCTTGTTTTTTACGAGGTTTATCAAGCACTCGGTTTCGCCACAAATGCGAAACGATGGCGCAAAAATACGAAAAGTTGCCGAGATGAGCGGGGAGGGTAGGGGGATTTTTGTTTTTGAGTCAAAGAGTCAAAGAGTTTGAGCGGCCTCGTAAGCGTCCTGTTGTCCTATCGACGTGTTCAAGTCAAAAGGACAAAGAGTTTGAGCGGCCTCGTAAGCCCTGTAAGGGCGCAACATAATAGCCCAATTGACTTCGTCTTCCTCCTTCGCGGCTCGGCAATTCAAACAAGTTTGATTGCTCTCGCCTTGTCGTCGGTTCGTTAGGCCTGGGTATACGATATACGCTATAACTCCGGCCTGTAAGGTCGGCATCCACAAGTGTCACGTTATCAATGTGTTATTCTTTCTTCACCTATTGTGCCGACCTTACAGGCCGGAGTTTGGAGGGCCATATTAAACCCGGGCCTAACGACCCGGGCTGATATGTTACGCCCTTACAGGGCTTGCTTGGCCGCTCAAAACAATCAATAAACCATTCTTGTTTTGAGACCCTACACCCTCCGGGGCTTACGAGGCCGCTCGAAAACAAACCTTTCACCTCTTACCTTTCGCACTCCACCAACGTCCGGTCGAGCCGAATGGCATAGCGTTCACCGCGCTCGCCCGTGACGATGTAGTTTGTGGCCAGATGCTCGTCAAACTTTTCGACGAAAGCCTTTCTTATGCGAGCAATGTTTTCGTTCAAGGCATTGCCCAGTGGGTTGACCACCTTCGTGATGGTGAGACACCGTCGGGCCTCGTCCGTGTAGGGGCGCAGCCGGCTGTAGATGTCGAGCAGTTCGCCGTAATGGTCCTGCATGTGTTTGCAGATGATGCCCTCGGGATGTCGCAGGTAGAGCAGGTAGACAGCCTTCGGCAGCGCCCCCATCTCGATTTCCATGTTGTTGTAGTCCGGCAGGAAGATGCGATAGTCCGGCGTAATCTTCAGCCGCGACAAAGGCTCCTGCTTGTCGATGAACTCATGGATGGCCACGAGCGAAACGCCCTCGAGCCTGAGTTTGCGCACCGCCTGCCGAAGCTCACGCAACACCCTTTCCGTCTCCACGAGACTCTGCCCGTCGGTCAATCCCCCTTCAGTCGTATCAATGCCGTCGTCGCCCTTCAGATTTTGCGAGCACCCGACTCCGACCCGACCAACCCGTCTGAACCGACGCTCCAACATGCCCTTTCCGGCTCTCGCTGCGTCAAGCTCAAAATAAACCTTACCATCCCTCTCCTCATCACACACATCATAAAAAGGCGCTGTGGCCGACTCTCGCTCCATCGTCCCGTCGCTGTTGTCATCCTCCGTCTCCTCCCATGTTTTGCTGAAATTCGTCATTTCTGCAAAACACGCCTCGTCGCGCCACATCGCCTTGAGCTTTTCCTCCGTCGCATGCTTCAACTGCCCGATGGCGTCCGTCGCCGTCAAATCCACCTCGCCAAGTTCCAGCAGGCAAAACCTCGTTTCGCCGTCATCTCTGCCCGTTCTTCCCCCAAAAACCAGCGAAGGCCTCAGGCTCTGCCTTGTCTCGTCGTCTGATATATAAGGCACCAACACATTGCTTCCCACCTCCGCCGTGAGCGGTTCGGGCGAGAGATAAGGCGCATAATACCTCACTTTGGCCTCG
>JBJFGJ010000046.1:0-2976 GCA_051892575.1 Alloprevotella sp.
GGTCTCAGTGCCACCCCATTTGATTTCGGGCGAATAGTCGTCGGCCGCACTGTGATGCACGAAAAACAGGGCCGGATGGATGGGCAGGTCGTCGCCAAGGCGCCGCCACACAAAGAGCGAGTAGATGAACGTCTGCAACGTATAGTGCGCCTGCGAGGCCGTGGTGGTGAAGAGGTCTTCGAGCATTTTGGGCTTCTCGATGTGGCCGCCCGTTTTGTAGTCCACAATTCTGATGGCGCGGTGTCCGCCTTCGCCCATGGCCACGGGGCGGTCCAGGCGGTCGATGGTGCCGACCAGTTCGACACTGCCGCCACCGGCTTCCTCGCCGAGCGGTATGTGGAAACCCTCACAGGGTTGTTCCAATCCCATCACCTCAAACGCGCCCAACCGGCGGTCGGCCTGGAGCAGCGAGAGCATATAGCGCAGCGTGGCAGCCCCCACAATGGCGCGATTGCGCACCACCTTACATTCGTCCATAGCCATCTCGATGTAGCCCATGAGGCGGCCGCGATGAGCCTTGTCGCGCCAAGTGTCGAGCATCTCGGGCGTAATCATACCGCTCTGCTCCTTGGCCCTGTCGGCATAGAAGAGCTGAGCCGTGTGGTGGAACACGTCGCCCATACGCTGAGGCTCGATGATGTTGGCCTCGGGATCGGGCGTGCGCAGACGGGCCACATATTGGTAGAAAAAAGCCACGCCGCAGCGCAGATAGGTGTTGATGGCCGACGGCGACAGGCGCGTGATGCGCTCAGTCAGGTCGGCGGGTTTTTCAATGGCTTGTGGCATGGGCTCGGCCGCTTGGGCGCTGTGACCGATGGCGTGGAACGTCACCGGCGT
Source organism: Alloprevotella sp. (assembly GCA_051892575.1). Lineage (GTDB taxonomy): Bacteria > Bacteroidota > Bacteroidia > Bacteroidales > Bacteroidaceae > Alloprevotella. Next base: position 838 of record JBJFGJ010000046.1, read on the forward strand.
GTGACCCTCGACCAGCCACGAGGTGAGCAGTCGCGACATTTCGCCGGTGCCCGTGGGCGAGGCGGTGTTGTTGAAGACGAGGGTGGCGTGGTCCACGCGCTGCATCAGACGGAAAAAATAATAGGCATAGACGGCAATTTGCCGTGAGCGGAGCGTCAGGCCGTATTCGCGGCGTATGGCGTAGGGGATGAAAGAGTTTTCGCGCGGCACCTGTGGCAGTATGCCTTCCGAGCACGAGAGCATCAACACACGCTCAAAGTCGAGGCAACGTGTTTCGAGCAGTCCCAACACCTGTAGGCCTACGGCCGGTTCGCCGTGGAAGGGCACACTCACGCCGCGCAACACGCGGGTCAGCAACCGTTTGAGTTCGCTCGCTCCGAGGTCGAGCCAGCCCTCTTCGGCCAGTCGGGCAAAGCGCAGCAACACGCCGTGGGCTCTGAAATAGGCTTCGGCCTCAAGTGCCTGCTCGGCGTTTTGCGGCACAAACTCTGTAGACAGCGTGTCCATGTCGGTGGTGGCCGGGTCGTTGCTGTCGGTGGCGAGCAAGCCTATGGTAATCAACGCTTTGTCGCGTAGCGTTTTGGCCGCCGTCTGAAGGCAGTCGGAGAGCGAGCCTTGCTGACTGAGCGCCCTTTCGGTGAGGCGAAGCGTGTCGCGGTAGGCCCGTGTGTGATGCAGGGGAAAGCCCTTTGAGATGTTGGCCTCGCCCACATCGGCCGGCAGGGTGTGGAGCAGGGGCAGCAGCAGGCGGTCGTCACACACCACGATGGCCGTCTGTCGCGGTTCGGCCGTGAGGTTTTTGCTCACCCAAGAGGCGGCAAAACGCGCCTGTGCACTGTCGGTCGGTGAGGCCACATAGTGGATGTCTTTTTCTCTTGAAAGTCCGTTGAAGAGTCGGCTGTCGAGTTCGCCGGGAAAGCGTTGCAGATTGTCGCGCAAGAAGAGTCCGGCCTCGTGCAGGCGTTTGTCTTTGACATAAAACGTGTCGTAGTCCCAATAAAACCAAGCCTTTCCCCGCGCTTTGAGGTGAGTGAAAAGGTCGCGCTCCACGCGGTCGAGCACGTTGAAACCGATAAAAGCAAAATGGTCATAGCGTCCCGGCAGTTCCACCTCGCCTGTCTCAAGCCTTTCGATGGCCCGGCGGCGTGCAGCCCCTTCGTAGGCCAGTCCGTCGGCCGCCAGAGTCTCACGCAGTTTTTCATAAAGCGGATGCAGGGCATTCCAGATTTTGAGGAAGCGCTCTTTCACCTCGGTCTGACTGAGCGGCGAGAAGTCTGCAAAAAACGATTTCAACACCCGCTCTTGTTCGTCGTCGAGATAGCCCATCGTGTCGAGCGCCTTGATGTCGGCCAGATTACGGAAGAGCCGTCGGGCATCGGCCCGGTTTTTGTCGACGTCGTCAAAGTCGGCCAGCAACCGCTCGCCCCAGCCGAAAAAATGGTCGAGCGACTCGGTCGACTCGGTTTCGGCCACAAACAGCCTATAGAGGCGGCAGACGGTCTCTATGGGGTCGGCCACGCGGAGGTCTGTGAGGCTGCTGAAGAGGCTGCTGATGGTGAGCGTGTCGGGAGCCCACAACACCTTTGTACCTTGTGCCTCGGCGAGTGAAAGGAGGTGGTCGCCAAAAAACAGGTCGGCGCGTTTGCCGGGAAAGACCACGGCCGTGCGACGAAAGTCACCGTCGGTTTTTTCCAGCAGATCTTGGGCTACGAGTTGCAAGAAAGGGGTGTGCATAAGGCTTGGAGGAAGGAGTGATACGGGAGTATTGATTGCCACGACATCTGTGCTATCTGCTAAGTCCGCGTTCTGTTCTTATTTGAACGCGGATTGTACGGATTATACGGAACTTGTATTAACCCAACATCTGTTTAATCCGTTCAATCCGTGGTCTGCTTATTATTTGGTCACAGATAGTACGGATGATACGGGAAGTTAGTCTGCGCGCACGATGCGGCCGGTGTAGACATACCATAAGAAGCCTTCTACGTCGGTATGCCCCATATCGCGCAGGCTCTTCACATAGTCGGCCACCTGGGCGGCGTGGCGGGGATGAGGGGCTGCAAATTTGAAGTCTACGACCACGGTTTTGTCTCCGTCGGTCATCACGCGGTCGGGCCGTGTGCGCTTGAGGCGTCCGGC
>JBJFGJ010000046.1:3076-5046 GCA_051892575.1 Alloprevotella sp.
GGAGCCTCAATGGCGTTCATCTGCGGTTTGAAGGGATTGGCCGTCGTTTTCTTGTCTTCGGGCTTGGCTGCCATCTCTGCCTCGGCCGGTTCGCCCAGACTCACGTCTTCGCCCTCCAGACACTCATAGAGCAGGTTGGCCACCGTGAGTTTTGAAGCGTTTTCGGCCGTAAATGCCACTTTGCTGTTCACTTCGGCCCATACATAGAGGTTTTGTTTGGGACGGGTGAAGGCCACATAGAGCAGGTTGAGGTTCTCGGTGTGACGGTCGCTCAATTCGTTCTCCCAAATGGGGGCGTAGATGGTTTCGGCCAAGTCTTTCTTTCCCGGTATGGCCACGAGCGGCAGCGTGTTGTAGGGGCTCTCGGGCGGTGTACACCACATCACGTCAACGCGCTTTTCGCGCTCAATAAACCAGTTGCAATAGGGGATGAATATGGTGGGGGCTTCAAGTCCTTTTGACTTGTGGATGGTCATAATCCTCACGCCGTTGGCTCCCGGAGAGGGAATGGCCGCGTAGTTGAGACTGTCGTCCCAGAGGCGCAGGAAGTCGTGCAGACCGCCACGGGCGTTGTCGGCAAAATCCATCACGCGGTCGAGGAAGCCATAAATATAAGGCGAGTCGCCCGTCATTTGATGCAGCGACAAGAGGGCGATGAGCCGCTCGCAGAGGCTGTAGAGCGGCATGCTGACGAGGCGCTCGGTCTGGGTGGTCAATTCGGCGGGCAGGTAGTCGCGCCAATGCGCCGCCGTGTCGAGCCAGGCGAGTGTGCGGTGGTGGATGTGATATTGGTAGGAACGGGCCGCATAGGCGGCTGCCACGGTGTCGGAGGGGCAGTCGAGCCACCGCAGGGCATTGATGAGGAGGTTCAAGGCCTCGGAATGTCCCAGTGTGAAAGCCTCGTCGGAGATGATGGGCAGGTCGGGATAGTTTTGGGCAAAGTAGTCGACGAGTTTCACGCCTTCGGCCTTGTATCTCACCAGGATGATCATGTCGCCGTATGGCGTGCCTTTTTCGTTCTCGGCCATAATGCTGTTGGCGAGTTCGTCGGCGATGTTGGTATCAGCAGTGTCGTCGGCCGTGTCTGCGTCGTCAGCCGTGCCGGAAGGACTCTTGTCCGAATTCTTTTCGACAAAACGCACCTCCACATGGCCGCCGTGGCCCTTATGCGGCTCTTGGGCCACATCGCTATAAATGTCGGCGAGATCGTCGGCGTTGAAGGTGTCTTTCATCAACTCGCCGGCTCGCGTGAAAAGGGCGTTGTTGAAGCGCACAATGTCGGCGCGGCTGCGGTAATTGTCGCTCAGACGTATGGGCTGCAACCCCTGCGCTTGCAGGTCGCTGACAATGTGGCCCAGGATTTTCCAGTCGCCGCCGCGGAAGCGGTAAATGCCCTGTTTGATGTCGCCCACGAGCATACAGCCATTGCCCTGCGAGAGGTTTTCGATGAGCAATTGTTGGAAGTTGGCCCACTGTAGCGGCGAGGTGTCTTGAAATTCGTCGATCATGATGTGGTGGAACTTCACGCCGGCTTTTTCAAAGACAAAAGAGGCATCGGCGCTGGTCACCAACCGGCGGAAGAGAATGGGGGTCATGGCCAGCATGAAGCGGCCCAGTTCGGCGTTGATGTCGCGCACCTCCTGGCCCACGTCGCCCACAAGCCGCAACGGATTGAGATACTGCAACGAGAGCTGGCAACTCAGGTAGGTGGGCTTTTCGCGCCTGAGCGCACCCATCAACACGGCGGCCAGATCGCTCCACTTTGACGCCAGTTCGGCGTTGCCGGGCTTGTCGCGGTCGGCCTTCTTGAACCACTCGTCGGGGCTCTCGGCACGCTTGGTCAGCATATTGAGATTGGGACTGAGGTCGCCATTGGCCAGTTTGCCCACCTGGGTCTCGAGGTTGCCGCCGCGGCTGAGGATGGCGTATCCGCCATCCCGCTTGATGCTGTCGTCAAGTCGTTGTGCCGC
>JBJFGJ010000047.1:0-5024 GCA_051892575.1 Alloprevotella sp.
GCACCCATCTATGAAGAGACCGCAGCCTACGGCCACATGGGCCGCACACCCCGCACCGTGGTCAAGACCTTTGCCGGACGAGGCAGCGAGGCCAAGACCATGGAAGTGGAACTCTTCACCTGGGAAAAGCTCGACTGCATCGATATCATCAAACAGGAGTTCGGCCTGAACTGACGGGTCGGCCCAAGCCATTAATCTCAGTGGTTGCATCGCCGTGGACACACGAGCCAAGAGGCGGTGCAACCACGTTTCTCCCTCAAACGTAGGCGGCCCGGTGGGTTTCTGACCATATGAGGCCGCATGAAATCACTGCTTTCATGACGATTACCATTTATGGCGCTTCAAGCGGTCTGGTGCCTGCCCCCTGTGTGGAGGCGGCTGCACAACTCGGCCGGTTGCTGGCACGGGCCGGTCACACGCTGGTCAACGGTGCCGGCCGCACCGGCCTGATGGGAGCCGCCACCGACGCCTGTCTGGCCGCCGGCGGCGAGGCCATTGGCGTCATTCCGCAGTTTATGATAGACCAAGGCTGGCAACACCAAGGCATGACCCGCCTTGTGGTCACCCCCGACATGCATACCCGCAAGGAGACTATGGCCAACATGTCGGACGCCTGCATCGCCCTGCCGGGTGGTGTAGGCACGCTCGAGGAACTCCTCGAAATCATCACCTGGAAACAGCTCGGCCTCTATCTCAAACCCATCGTTGTGCTCAACACCGACGGCTATTTCAACCCTCTGCTCGCTCAGTTGCAGAAGGCCGTCGACCTGCGCTTCATGCGCGAAAGCCACAAGGCCATATGGCAGGTGGCCGAGACGCCCGAAGAGGCCCTCCGTCTCGCCGAGACCACACCGCTATGGGACGCCTCGGTGCGCAAACTCGCAGCCTTGGGCCATTGACGCCCCTCCCTCATAAGTCCATCTCTCAGAGTATTCACTATGTCTGACTGCCCATCACTCCTCACAGCCCCCGAGTCGACCTCGGCACCGTTTGCGGTATGCCGGGACTCGCTCTTTGTGCCCGGTGCCGCAGAGCAGGCTGCCGCGAAGCCGCTGCCCCATGACACGCTGGGCCGGCTGGCTTTGCAGCCTTTGGACTTGTACACGGTGGACCTGCCCGAATATGCCGGTATCAACGGTACGCCCATCTCTCCCACACTCCGCACCGACGACGGCATCGTCGCCGCCATTGTGGTCTGCATGGTCTTGACCCTGAGCCTGCTGGCACGCTCGCGTTATTATCTGTCGCGCAGTTTCAAGTCGTTTTTTGGCTACAGCCTCTCGGCACGTGAGAAGGCCGATCGCACCAAGGCCGACACCTTTGGCGTATTGGCACTGGCCTTGATGTCGGGTTTCAGTCTGTCGCTGATGCTCGTAGACCATCTTGGCCACACTCCCGTTGTGGCCACTTGGGCTTGGCCCGTTCCGGCACTGCTGGCTGCCGCCACCGGTCTTTATGTCTTGCTCGTCGGGGTGAAAATGGGTCTTTATGGTCTGGTGAACAGTGTGTTTTTCAGTCGCGCGCAACGCTCGGAGTGGACCGACAGTTATCTGCTCTCGCTGGCCATACAGGGTTTGCTGCTCTTCCCCGTGGCCTTGCTGGTGGTCTTCTTCGACCTGGAGGGAGAGAGTGCCATCGTGGCCTTCGTCTGTGCCTTCGGACTCACCAAATTACTGCTTCTTTGCCGCTGCTATCGCACTTTTTTTGCCGCCGATGGTGGCTTAGTGCATTTATTTTTGTACTTTTGCACCCTGGAAATTGTCCCCGCCCTTTTGGTATGGCGGGTTTTGTTTTGTGTAACGCCTGCTCCAAGCCTTTGAAAGGCCTCGGACGATAACAAAAAAGGATTAGAAAAGGAAACATGGTCAAGAAGATTCTTATCTCTCAACCTCAACCCTCATCTGAGAAATCTCCCTACTTTGACATCGCACGCAACTATGGCGTGGACTTCGTCTTCCATCCCTTCATCAAAGTGGAAGGCCTTAGCGCACAGGAATTCAGAAAACAGAAAGTGCGCATCCTCGACCACACCGCCATCGTCTTCAACTCACGCCACGCCATCGACCATTTCTTCACGCTGTGCAAAGAAATGCGTGTGGCCATTCCCGAAACGATGAAGTATTTCGGCATCTCTGAGGCCGTTTCGCTCTACATTCAGAAATACGTCCAATACCGCAAGCGCAAGGTCTTCTTCCCCACCACCGGCGGCAAACTGCCCGACCTCGTGGCACTGATGGCCAAACACAAAACCGAAAACTACCTCATACCCCAGAGCGACGTGCACAGCGACGAGTTCCATCAATTGCTCGAGGCCAAGAAACTTAAACACACCGAGTGTATCATGTATCGCACGGTAAGCAACGAGTTCCCGGCCGACTGCAAATTCGATTTCGATATGGTGGTGCTCTTTACGCCTGCCGGCGTGGACAGTCTGATGAAGACTTTCCCCAACTTCAAAGAGACCAACACCAAGTTGGCTTGCTTCGGCAAGGCAACCGCCAAGGCCATAGACGAAGCCGGACTCGAACTTGAACTTGAAGCGCCCTCGGTGGCTGCACCTTCAATGACCAAGTCGATAGAGTTGTATCTCAAAGCCCACAACAAATAAAACCGGCGTCGCCGCGGACAAAGCGACTCAATATCCCATAAGGCCGAAGCACTACGGCGCTCTCAAGGGCGACCGCGTGCAACGGCCTTTTGCTTTTCACCACACTGACTCTCACCGACGATGAAAACTTTCTCGTTCAAAAAAGCGGAGCATCTCTGCCTCAAAAAAGATATCGACCGGCTCTTTATGGCCGGCAGCAAAGCCATGACCGTGTGGCCACTGCGCGCCGTGTGGCGAACCGCCGACGAAGAGGCCTTGCCGCCGGTCAAGGTGATGGTCAGCGTCTCTAAACGCAAACAGCGCCACGCCGTAGACCGCAACCGGGCCAAGCGGCAGATGCGCGAGGCTTATCGCCGCAACAAGGGCATACTGACCTCTCGTCTCGAAGCGTCGCAGCGTGTGCACGTCGCCTTTATCTGGCTGGCCGACCACCCAGTGACCTCGGCCGACGTGGAGCGGAAAATGAAGATTGCCCTCAAACGTATGGCCGACGACATCGCCCCGCTACAGCCTCAAGCATCCACACCTATCGACAACAGCCATGATTGATGCCATCCGCCGCCTGTTTGTGGCTATTCTCATTGCGCCAATCCGCTTTTACAGGCGCTTTATCTCGCCGCTCAAACCGGCGTGCTGCCGTTTCACTCCCACTTGCTCGCAATATGCCATCGAAGCCATCCGAAAACACGGCCCCATACGCGGCCTCTGGCTCGCCATCCGGCGCATCCTGCGCTGCCACCCTTGGGGAGGCAGCGGCTACGACCCCGTGCCATAGTCAGGAAGAAGGACAAACTATGGCTTCTTTCCAAGACTGGGCCGGCCGAATTGACGACGTGCACACGCACCGCCTCGACGCTCCTGCAGGCACTGCCATTATCAACCTGCCCGTTGAGACGCTGAGAGCACCCGCCACATTCCGGGCACGGCCCGGCTGCCTTTATTCTGCCGGCATCCATCCCTGGGACACGGCCTGTGGAGATGAGTTGGAAGGGCTCTTTGCCGGATTGGAAGTTTTATTGAAGCAGCCGGCTGTCGTCGCGATAGGCGAATGTGGACTCGACCGCCTGCGTGGGGCAGACTTGGACCTACAGGCCGACGTGCTGAGCCGCCATTTGGCTTTGGCCGAAAAATATTCACGCCCCGTCATCCTGCATTGTGTGCGTGCTTTCGACCTTCTGCTCAAAATCAAAAAGACGCAGCGGGTCACCGTCCCACTGATTGTGCACGGCTTCAGAGGCCACGCCGCTTTGGCGCGCCAGTTGCTCAACGCCGGATTTGACTTGAGCTTTGGCCGAAAATACCAAGAGGAGGCTTATCAAGCCACGCCGCCACATCGCCGATGGAGAGAGACCGATATGGACTAATGCGAAAAAACGCCACGCTTGACCGTGCACATCAGGAGCAGTCAAGCGTGGCGTTTAATTATAATAGGTGCGCTCAGCCCATTTTCGTTTTATAGGCCAAGGCATACATGCGCATCTGTTTCACCATAGCCAAAAGACCGTTGCTACGTGTGGGCGACAGGTGCTCAGTGAGGCCGATCTTTTCAATAAAATAGAGCTCGGCGTTGAGTATCTCGTCGGGTGTGTGGCCGCTGAGCACGCGAATGAGCAACGTCACGATGCCTTTTACGATAAGGGCGTCACTCTCTGCGCGAAAGGTCAGAATGCCGTCGTGTTCATCGCATACCAGCCAGACGCGGCTTTGGCAACCGTCGATGAGGTTTTGTTCGGTTTTGTCTGCGGCAGGAAGGTCTTCTTGTTCTTCGCCCAGATCAATGAGCAACTGATAGCGGTCCATCCAATCGCTCATCTCTGAAAATTCTTCTATGACTTCGTCTTGTATCTCGTTGATGGTCATGATTTGAAAGGGATTTGTAGAGTTGATGATATGTTGTCACGTTCCGGTGATAGGCTCTCTATGCACCGGGGTCACATCTCTTCCGAGAGCATTTGCAGCAAAGTCTGGCCTACGAGGCGGAGGTTCTCGGGTGAGATGTTCTCGGGCGTGTCTTGTGTGGTGTGCCAAGTCTTGCCCATTGTGGCCGTGGCGTGGGTAGTGAACGGGATGATGTCGACGGTCGGGATGCGGGCTATCTCGTTCATGGCAATGTGGTCGTCGGTGATGTAGGTGCCATCTGTCTTGACAAAAAGATGTCCGGCCCCAACTGTCGCGGCCGTTTCCCAAAGGCGGTTGACGATGGGCTCTGCATAGTTTTTGGAGAAACCTTCATAGCAAAAACGGGCATCACGACCGCCCACCATGTCCAGCAAGATGCCGTAACGGGCCTTATAGCCTGACGTAGCAGCCTGCTTGGACCAATAAGTCGAACCCAGGCACCAGTCTTTGCCTTCGGGGTCGGGAGTGCCCCATTCGGGAGCACCGTAGTCTTCAAGGTCAAAACAAACGAAGTCAA
>JBJFGJ010000048.1:0-19965 GCA_051892575.1 Alloprevotella sp.
GCACACGCACCAAGACCTACGGCGGCACCTGGACCATCATCAGTAGTTGCTACGCCAGCGGCTGTGCCAATTTCTATGGCACCAACGACGCCTGGACTTGCATCCGTGCCCGTGCCAATGTGGCCGACTGGTATTTTGACAATCGCGACGATGTACCTCTCACCGACGACCGCTGGGCCATCCCGACCGCAGCCGGCGACGACCGCGCCCTGCTCTATGGTGGCGACGGCCGCAAGATTGAGTGCGAGAAGATTGGTACTATCACCAACGGTCTGGCCATTACGAAATGGACCAACGAACACGCCGACGGTTCCACCGACTACCACGACCCCAACGTGCCCGACACCGACATCCCCTTCCTGCGCTTGGCCGAAGCCTATCTGACCCGTGCCGAAGCCAACTGGCGTCGTGGCGAAAGCGAAGACATCGTGCTGGCCGACATCAACACCTTGCGCGACAGAGCTCATGCCCGCCGCTGGATGGGTTCAGACCTTAACGAAATGAACTTCGTCAACGAGTGGGGCCGCGAGTTTTATCTTGAAGGCCGTCGCCGCACCGACCTGCGCCGCTTCGATATGTTCACCTCCAATAAATATGTATGGGAATGGAAGGCCGGCGTCTATGAGGGTACGTCTACCTATGACTACTGCAACCTCTTCCCCATTCCGAAGACCGACATTTCAAACAATCCCAACATGCACCAAAACACGGGCTACTAATCACAAGCCTGCAAGCCACCTGATGGTGCTTATTTCATCAAAAGATAAACACACAAAAGCCTATTATCATGAAAAAGATATTTAGCTATATGCTTTTGGCCTTGTCGATGCCTCTGCTTGCAGCTTGCGACACCGACACCGACAGCAACCCCACGCTGCAAGAGCCGGAGAGCTTCGTGCTCAATGTGCCGCCTTTGGCTGCCAACAACGTCTATGACTTGCAAAACGCCAAGACGCTTGAACTCACTTGCACCCAGCCGGCCTACGGCTTCCCTGCCGCCACGACCTACACCGTCCAGGCTACCCTCGACGAGGCCTTTGTAGAAGACGGCGAAGAGACCACGGCCAACTACGTGAGCCTGCCCAGCACCTACCGTTCAGCTCTGCTCCAGGTGGATGCCTACGAGCTCAACGAAGCCCTTTCGGGCCTTTGGGACCAAGCTCATCCCGGCGAAGATCTGCCGGCCTTTATGCCTGTGACAGTCCGCCTCAAGGCCAACATCACCGACAGCGAGCGCGGCATTTGCTATTCCAATGCCATCGTTTTGCCGAAGGTGCGCGTGAGCAAGCCCGTACAACTGCTGCAACTTCCCGAGAGTATGTATATCGTCGGCTCTATGCCCGCATCGGGCTGGTCAACGTGGTTGCCCTTCGCCGCCGTCAACGGCACACCCGGCGTCTTCTATGCCGTGGTCTACTGCCCTGCCAACGCCAACTTCAAGATTGGTCCGGCCAAGGCCGACTGGGAACAGGCTCGCACCTATGACCAGATGACCTTCACGCCCGAAGCCGTCAGCATTGCCGGCGCCGAACCGGGCACCGACAGCGGCAACAGCGCCGTACGCAATGCCGGCTGGTACACCTTCATCGTCACCACGAAGATTGTGGGCAAGGAAATCACCTACACCGTAGACATCCGCGAAGCCGAAGTCTTCCTCATCGGCGCCACGCTCGGCGGCCAATGGGACTTCAGCGAAGTGGGTCGCTGCACCTTGAGCGCCGACGAAACCGAATGGATTACGCCTGCAGCCACTGCAGCCGGCGAGGCCCGTATGTCTGTGAAAGTGCCCGACGCCGCTTGGTGGCAGACGGAGTTCACGCTTAATGACGGTGCCATCTTCTATCGTGAAAACTACAACATCATCAACAACTGGGAAAGCGACCTGGGCAGCACCTACTCCGTGAAACTCACGGCCGGACAGCGCATACGCCTCAACTTCTCAGCCGGTACGGGTGTCGTAGAATAATCTCAGGACAAGTAAAAACAAGACCATAAGTCAAAGAGCCCACGCGTCTGCAAGGCGGCAAGACAAAAGGAATACAAAATGACAAACCCCATTTGAAAGGTCGTCTTGCAGACACGCCCGCTCACCAATTAAAACGCAACAACCATGAAAAAAATAGCATTATACACCGGTGCCCTGCTCACCACGCTGGCCTTCAGTGCCTGCGATGAAGACTTCACCGATTGGGCCAACCCCCAAGGCTATCCTCAGGGCGACGACGCACAGGCTGTGCAAATCCAATTGTCGGCCGTGCCCACAGCCGCCATCGACCGCGAAACAGCCGCCGACACCGTCGACCTCCTGCGTCTCGACGGCATAACCAACGCTCCCGAAGGCTCCTCTGTGACCTGCAACAAGCTTTATGTAGAAGGCACACACGCCCTGCCGTTCATCGTTGAAGACGGCGTCATCCGCGTAGTCACTGCCCAGCTCGACAGCGTTGTGGAAAACGTCTTCCTGAGCCGTCAACGCACAGAGCGCACCCTTTCGCTCACAGTCGACGCTGCCGTGGTCACTCCTGCCGGCGACGCACTGGCGGTCACCACCGCTCCCGTCGAGACCGGTTATCTGCAAGTCACTCCTCCTGCCACCGAAAGCGTCTACTATCTCTTGGGCATCAACGGCTGGACGGTTGACGACGCTCTGGCCATGACCGACAAAGGGAACGGCGTGTTTGAAGCCACTTTTGAAGTGACAGGCGACACTTGGTTCAAAATCCTTCCGCAGTCCGCCATCAACGGCACAGCCATAGACTGGGGCGCTGTGTGGGGCAGCAACGTCGACAGCGACACCTCGTCCGACGCCTTCATCACCTGGACGGGCGCACAAGCATTCAAGGTGGGTGCTGGCAAGAGCAAAGTGACCATCGATATGACCAACTGGCGCTACAGCATCCGTCCCGTTTCTGAGGAACTCTATCTCACCGGCTCGGCCTATGGCTGGGGCGGCGAAAACGGCGTATGGAAACAGCTCACTCCCGTACACAGCCACGACGGCCAGTTCTGGACCATGATCTACCTCACCGAGGGCGAAGAGTTCAAGTTTGCGCCCCAAGCCGGTTGGGGTGGCGACTTTGGCGCTGAGGCGCTCACCATCGTGGACCATGCCAACGCCGGTCTGGGCGGCACGGGCAACATCACAGTGGGCAAGAGCGGCTGGTATCTGCTCTATGTCGATGCCACGGCCAAGGTGCTCGAAACCTTCGAACCCAACGTCTTCCTCATCGGCAACTGCGCCGGTATGTGGACCATTGAGCCTGAAAACATCTTCACGGTGCCTGCCGACAAAGACGGCGAATTTGTTTCGCCCACCTTTGTGGCCGACGGTGAGCTCCGCGTCTGCGTACATCCCAAAGCAGACGTTGAGTGGTGGCAAATGGAATTCATCATCACCGACGGCAAGATTGACTATCGTGGTGCCGGTCCCGACCAGGCCCGCGTCAATGCTGGTGCCGGCCAGAAGCTCTACCTCAACTTCACAGACGGCACGGGCCATATCAAATAAAACCTCAGCCTGACAATAGGCTTCCACAAACGAACAAGCGGGCGGGTAGACGCTGTCACTCGCCCGCTTGCCGTTTTTTGATTTCACATGCAAACCCACCGACCAAAATGAAACGACTGCTCTACGCTCTGCCATTGTTTGCCTTTACGCTCCCGCTCCACGCCCAAGTGCCTGCTGAAAGCGAAGACGTGATGTTGCAGGGCTTCTATTGGAATTCACAAACCGAAACCGGCTGGGCCCAACTGCAACAACTCAGCGGTGACATTGCCTCACACTTCAGCCTTGTCTGGCTGCCCCCTTCGGCCAGCGCAGAAGGCGGCGGAGCCGTGGGCGGCACCAACGTGGGCTATCATCCACGCATCTGGAACGACCAGAATTCCTGTTGGGGCACGGCCGAAGACCTCAAGACACTCATTGCCACGCTCCACGACAAAGGCGTAAAGGTGGTGGCCGACATCGTGGTCAATCACCGTGCCGGCTACACCGGATGGGGCGACTTTGCAGCCGATGACTTCGGCAGTTACGGCAGCTATCAGCTCACCGGCGAACACATCTGCAGCGACGACGAAATAAACACCGACGCCTCTGCCGGTTCGTGGAAAGGCACTGCCACCGGAGCGCCCGACACGGGCGAAAACTGGGGTGGCGCACGCGACCTCGACCACACGTCGCCATATGTGCAGGCCGACGTCACTGCCTATCTCTCTTGGCTCAAAGGCGAGTTCGGCTACGACGGCTGGCGCTACGACTATGTCAAAGGCTTCTCAGGCGCCTACGTGGGGCAATACAACACCGCCACCACGCCTTATCTCTCCGTGGGCGAATATTGGGACGGCGCCTACGACAATGTCAACACCTGGCTGGCTCAGACCGGGCACCGCAGCATGGCTTTCGACTTTCCCATGAAGTATGCTGCGCTCAACAACGGCCTGGCACGCGGCAACTTCTCGTCAATGTCGTGGATTGAAGACCAAACCACCTGGCGGCCGGCCGGACTCATCCACCACTACTCCACTTGCGGCTATGCCGTGACCTTTGTCGACAATCACGACACCTATCGCAATTCCGACCGCTTCACGGGCTACGTGGACCAGGCCTATGCCTTCATTCTCTCCTCGGCCGGCGTGCCGTGTGTGTTCTGGCCCCACTGGCAGGGACAATACCGCGAAGCCATCGAGCGTATGATTGAGGTGCGCCGTGCCGCCGGACTCCACTCGGAGAGCAAGGTGGAGGTGACCGCCCGCTCCACCTACTACGAGAGCCGTGCCGAAGGCCACCACGGCAGCCTCATCACCCGCATCGGCACAGCCGCACCCACCACCGTGCCCGAGGGCTACTACCTGGCGGCTTCGGGATCGGGCTGGCAGATGTTCCTCTCAGACGCCACTTCGGCCATTCACGGTGTCACCACGACCGACACGGACGACACCAAAAGCCTTCCGGCCTATCGCCTCGACGGTCGCCGAGTGACCGACCATAATGCAAGCGGCCTCATCATCACGGCAGGAGGCAAGGAGATTAAGCCATAAGAGGCTCGGTTGAGCTTTGGGGAATGACAGCCTCATCCGACTATGTTCAAACGCAGGGCCGGCAATGACAAACTTTCTCATAAAAAAGCGCAAAAGCTACTTGGCAGTGGCCGGAACCAGTATGAAACGGCCCAAATGCTTTTGAAAAATCACTTTCCGCCGTCGACGTGGCGCTGAAAGTAAGGCAAAATTTACGGGGTTACTGACAATTTTTTCTGTCAGTAACCCCGTTTTTCGCTGTCCTTATCCCGGTAAAACCGTAATTGGGCTTTTTCGAGCCGTAAAGCTCTCATCTTCTTCCTTCCTACGTCAAATATAGGCTTGAATGTGGCCATAGGCAAAGACAAAAAGACGCCGCCGGGTCAAGATGGCACGGCGGCGTCAAAATCTTTGTGACGGCACTTTGAGGCTCAGTCGGCCTTAGGGCTTCACGCCCATGTTGCGGTCAAGAAACTCTACCATCCGCTTGAACAAATGGGCGCGGGTGTTGCCACCGTAGATGCTGTGGTTGCGGTTGGTATAGAGCTGCATTTCAAAAGGCTTGTCGGCCTGAACGAGCGCCTCGCTCATCTCTGAGGCATTGCGCAGGTGCACATTGTCGTCGGCCGTGCCGTGAATGAGCAGGAGGTTGCCCGAGAGGCGCTCGGCCTGATTGATGGGGCAAACGTTGTAGCCCGAAGCGTTTTCGGCCGGTGTGCGCATGTAGCGCTCGGTGTAGACGGTGTCATAATAGCGCCAGCTGCTCGGTGCGGCCACGGCAATGCCACAACAGAAGACGGGACGGCCCTCACTCATCGACATCAACGTGTTGAACCCGCCGAAGCTCCATCCCCAAATGGCGATGCGGTCGGCATCGACATAAGATTGACGGCCAAGCCACAAGGCGGTCTCCACCTGGTCGTGGCTCTCCAGCTGTCCGAGCTTGAGATAGGTGCATTTCTCAAAGTCGGCTCCGCGTGCACCGGTGCCGCGGCCGTCCACACAGACGCAGATGTAACCCTTGTCGGCCAAATAGCTTTCAAACGAGCAACCGGGATAGAAACCGGACGACCAGGCGTCTTTGACCTCCTGCGACGACGGACCGCTATATTGGTACATCAGCACAGGGTAGCGACGCGACGGGTCGAAGTTCTTGGGTTTGACCATCCAGCCGTTGAGTTGCACGCCGTCGGCGGTGGTGAAACTGAAGAGTTCCTTCTGCGCCAGACGGTCTTTGGCCTTGGCCTGCAGGTCGACGTTGTCTTCGAGGGTGGCAATGACACGGCCCTGATTGTTGCGCAGCGTGTAGACGGGCATTGTGTTGAGCGAACTGTAATTGCAGAGGAAATAGCGCATGCCCTCGGAGAATGAGGCTGTGCTTGTGCCCACCTCGGGCGTGAGGCGGCGGGTGCGGCCTTTCTCGTCGGTGGCAAAGACGGCACGGCGTGTGGGCGTCTGGTCGACGGCTTGGTAATAATACGTGCGGCCGACAGGATCGTAGCCATAGAAGTCTGTCACTTCAAACTGGCCACTGGTGACGGTCTGCAAGAGAGTGCCTTCGAGGCTGTAGGCATAGAGGTGCTGATAGCCCGAGCGCTCAGAGAGCAAAACGAAGCGGCCGGGATAGAACTTGAGGGAGCCGTAGGCCGTCTCGCGAAGGTATTTGTCTGAGGTTTCGCGCAAGACCACGCGGCTCACGCCCGAGCGCGGGTTGACCATATGGAGGTCCATCTTGCTCTGGTGGCGGTTGAGGGTGACCACGGCCAGACGCTCAGCATCGCTTGTGGCATAGATGCGGGGTATGTAGCCGTCGCTGTCCATGGGGATGTCCATGGTGCGGGTTACGCGGTTTTTGATGTCGAAAGTCATCACGCTGACCGAAGCGTTGCGTTCGCCGGCCACGGGATATTTATAGGTGTATTCGCCGGGATAGACGGCGTTTTGTTCAAGGCTGGGCTTGGCGCCACGATACATCTGAATGTGCCAAAGAGGCACTTCGCTCTCGTCGTAACGCACCCAAGCGAGCATCTTTGAGTCGGCCGTAAAAGTGAAAGAAGAGGCGGTCGAAAATTCTTCCTCATTCACCCAGTCGGGGATACCGTTGAGAATTTTGCCGCGCTCGCCGTCTTTGGTCACACGGGTTTCGGCGCCGTCAAAGAGCAGTTTGACGAGATAGAGGTCGCCTTCTCGGGCAAAGGCGATGACGTTGCCGTCGGGCGAGAATACGGGTGCCTGCTGCGGTCCGCCGTCTGAGAGAGGCGAGAAGCGACGGTTGGCCACATCGTAAATATAATACTCAGCCGTGAAAGAGTGGCGGTAAATCTGCTTGACTTTGGTGGCCACGAGGATGTGCTTGCCTGTGGGCGAAATGATATAGTTAAAAATGCCGGGCACCTTCTCGGCGTTTTTCGCTTTATCCAAATCGATGATCACATCTACGGGTTGCTGGGTTTTGTAGGCATACTTCACCAGCTGCCGGCCATCTTCACTGACGCGGGCATAGTGCTCGCCGTCGGCTAAAGAATGGGGCTGACTGACGCCGCGTCCGAAAAAGGAGTAGTCGAGGACTTCGTCGAGTGTGAGCTTGTCGGAGGTCTGTGCACAAAGCGTGGTGGCGGCACAGAGCGCCACGGTAAGAATAAAAGAAAGGGAGAATATGCGCATGATGCTATGGTTGTGTAGGGTTGACTTATCGCTGTGGGGACCGTGTGGCTATGTCTTCAGACGGCCTTAAACGCCCTGGTCTTCAGAGTCGGGTTCGATGGCGCCGGTCTCTTGGTATTGCTTCTTGACAATACTGCTGGTGGAACCGTCTGAGGCGATTTCGATAGAAAAAGACGGGCCCTCTTCAACACCGGGCACGCCCACTTGACCCATAAGTACGATTTTGCCTTTCGCCTCGGTTTCTGCTTCGTCCCAGGCCATTCCCAAGAGCACATACCCCTTGGCTTCGTCGGACGAGATGAAATCGAGGAAGGCTTCTTTGGTATAAGAATGGGCGAAGAAGTCGCGGCCGTCGCGGGTGATGCAGACGTCTACGCGGTTGTCGTAAAACTCTATGTCGCCATCACTTTTGATTGTTGGCAATGCCTTGTCGGCTTGGCGCTTGATGGTGATGACGTAGTGCTGACCGCCTATTTTGGTGGAGAAATCTCTTGTAGAGGCGGGGTTGGACTCAATGGGTCCGTCGGGACGTATGGACTGGACGGGCCCGGCCGCCTCTTCTTTGTTTTCAGACGTGGAGCCGCCACAGGCCGAGAGGCTCAAGCCGAGCAATGCGGCGCAAAGGGTGGCATAAAAAAGGTTATTTTTCATAGGGAAGGTTGTTTGTCATATTTTGGAGTCAAAGAGACAAAAGTCTAAAAGACCAAGAGCCGGGAAGTCTTATTGTTTCTTTGCCTTTTCAATGGCTGCAGGCAGACGGAAAGCAGTGTAGACTTCGAGCACAGCGGCTATGGCCAATGACATCTGCCACTCGGCACCGCTAAACGGGCTGACACCATAGCGCGAGCAAAACATCAGTACGCCTGTGGCCAAGAGCAACAGGGCGCCAATGCGTTGCTGCCACACCAAACGCTTGACGGTGAGGCCGAGATTAGGTATGGGCGTGAGCAACTGGGCCGCGGCAAACAGCAGAGCGCCGAGGCTGAACACATAAGGCGTCAGAAAAGTTTCGGGAATAAAGATAGGCATGGCGGCACCTACGACAATGAGCAGGCCGCCTATTCTGTAACACCACGACAGTAGCGACTGGGGCAGGGTTTGACTCATAAAAAATCGGGAAAGATTGTTGTGCTTTATATTATATATAGGAGTGTCGGGCAGATAAGGGTGAGGACTTTGCCGCTCAATTGGTCGCGGCCGAGTCGGGCGAGACGATGTAATAGACATCTTCGTCGGGCGATTTCATCTGGTGGTTCTCGCGCGCCACACGCACCACGGCGGCCGGGTCGGTCTTGAGCTGGCTCAGCCGTGCACTGTCGGCCGCATAGCGTGCCTCATAGGCTTTGATTTCCTCAAGTGTGGCGGCGTTTTCGTCTTCGAGACGATAGCGTGCCATAAAGCCATTGTCGTCAATAAACACGGCGACAATGATGAAGAGTATGATAATCCAGATGTATTTATGGCGCCAAATGGCTGCAAGGATTTGGCCTGCAAACTGAAGGGCTTTCATTGATTTGAGCGTGCTTGATGGTGTGGATGGTGACTAAGCGAGGTTTATCGGTAAGGTTGTGAAGAGTTTCAGGGGAGCGGGAAGGAAGGACCAAGTGGCGCGGACGTGTGCTCACCAGCCTGTCTGTGCCCAGCCGGCCGCGGCATACCAGGCTGTGGTGCGGAAGGTGAGGTTGTGATTGCCTGTGGGGCAAGCCTGGGCGTTGGTGTCGTATTCCTGTCGGGGAATGAAGAGCGACAGTCCCGAATAGGTGGCGGGGTGGACCGTGGCAAAGGTCCAGTCGCCGGGTCCGAACCAAAAGCGGTCGGTGGCTGCTTTGTAGACTATGGTTCGCCCGAGGGCTTGTTTCACTGCATCGAGGGACTCTCCCTGAGGGAAGATGACGTCGAGCGTTTCGGCCATATCGTAGGCATGAGGGCGGTAATCGCTGGCCCGGCCATAATATTGATAGGCCGTGACACCCGTCATATCGGGCAGGCCCTGCGCCATCAGACTTGAGGCAGGAAGAGCCGCGGCAAAGGCTGAGGCCAAACTGTCGAGGGCGGCAGTGCGCACCACCGACATCACGGCGCCGTGTTCATAATAAGTCAGATATTGGTCGGGGTCGCCCACGTCGGCCACATAAGTTTCAGCAATGTGGCTCACCGTATCCGAGAAAAGGCCACGGGCCAGCAGGTGAACATAGTTGGCTCCGGCAGCAGGCAAAAGGGCCGGCGAAGCGATGACATAGTCGGTGACTTCGCGCAAAGCGTAGTCCACTTCAATGCCCTGCATCAGACAGGCATCAAAAAGTATGTAGTCAGGGTGAACACCCGTTCCTGCGAGGGCAGCCGCCAAGTCTTCCACGGCCATCTGCTCACCCCGGTCGGCTGCTCCGTTGCCGTCGTCAATGCCAAACGATTTGGGCATAAAGTCTGAAAGACGGGGCGAAGAGGCAGGGTTTGACGGTGGCAACCATCCGTCGGCGTGCGACGACATCACCAGTCCGTAGCGTTCAGAAGGGGCAAGACGTTGGGTGAGTTCAAGCACCTCGCCGAGCGTTTGAGGCGAAGTCGACGAACAGTCTTTGTCCCACTCGACCAAGAGCCGGGGCCGTGGCTCGTCGGGCATGATGCGATAGAGCCGTGGCTTGTCGCCGGTGTCTATGAAAAGCAGCAACCTTCCGTCGCGTGGGATGGCAGAGCGTCCGGCCATAATTTCGGCCGTGTCGGCTTGGACGTTGCCGGTATAGCCCAAGGTGTTGTGCCCGGCCATATAGACGAGCACGGTTTTCGCCCCCACGGCTTCTGCATCGGGAACCACGACGCTGTAACGGGCCGTATCTTCATCGCCGCTGCATGCCGCCAACACACTCATAGTCACGCCGAGGGCAATGGCCACAAGGCTTGAAAAGAGTTTGGAGACAGTCATAACGGGAACGGAATGAGGATGTGAGGGCTGTAGGGTTTTCTCTTGGAGGCACGGGCGACATCACAGTGGCCGTAAAAGCCTTGCCACGTCAGCCTGCTTGAAGCCTATGTTTTGCAAAAGTAAGCAAAACTGCTCAGACACAATGTGTCCGAGCAGTCATTTTATTGTTTTCTGTAGAATGATAGGGGGCGCGAGGCTCCAAAATGATTATTGGAGGTCAGAAGTTGACCTTGGCGCCCGCCATAAGCATGAAGCCGGGCTGGCGCACGTTGGCCAAGTCGAAATACCGCGTGTCGGTGAGGTTGGTCAGGTCGGCGAAGAGTTCGTAGTGTTCACCCCGCCATTTGAGTCGGCAGTCGAGCAAAGCGTGGAGGCCATAAGGGCGCAGTTGGTCCGTCGGCCGGCCACCGTCATATACCACATAGCCGCCCTCGCGCTCCCACAGGCGCAGCGTCCAAGTGGCCGCGAGGCGCGACACAATCTTATGGTCGAGTGCGACGGTGAGTTTGTGGCGCAGATATTCGAGCGCGTAGTTCGACTTATAATAATCGGGACCTTCGTCGCGGTGCTGATAGAGATAGGAATAGTCCACACGAAGGCGCTGCAGGGGCTGACGGTTGCCCAGCAGATGGGCAAGAGCCAATTCGGCCGTAAGCGAAGCGCCATAGCCTGAGAGCGCAAAACTTGTGGCGTGGTAAATGTCTGTGGGACTATACATCACCCAGTCTATCATATGGTGCCCACGATTGTGAAAGCCTTCTGCGCTCACCTTCCAGCCGCGGCCAAGCCATTCAGTGCCGAGACGGTACGACGTGGAAGTTTCCGGCTGCAGCCCGACGTTGCCCTCTTGCGTGGGGCTCTTGTACCAAAGGTCGGTGAACGAGGGCAGGCGCATCGAGCGGTTGCACGAGGCAAACAGGCGCCACGTCTCCGAAGGCCGAAAACTCACATCGATGCCCGGAAAAAAGCGGAAGGTGCGCGAGGCCATAGAGTTGCGCTGCGCCATCACACCGGCCGAAACGGTCCAGTTGCCTGCCACGAGATTGTGCTCAAGGTAATAGCTCACGTTGGTGCGCGAAGCGTGATGGTTGTAGTAGATGTCGGGGTGTCCGTTGACGGTAAACTGCTGTTCGTCGGCGAGCGGCAGGCCGAGGTTGGTGCTGTAGAGGCTTTCGTCTCTCAGTTCTGCGCCCACGGCCGTCTTGCCCAATGCCCACTGCGTCCAAGCGCCCATTCCGACGGTCAAGACGTCGCCGCGGTGGAAGTTTTCGCCGGTGTGGGTGCCTCGGATGAGTTGGAAATGGTCTGAGCTGCGCAACCACGACACTTGCGGCGCAAAGTGCACACGACCTCGGGTTTCGCCTTTTAGGGCTACGAAATAGCGGCGCGTGGCCTCCCACTGGTTGGGATAGGCTGCCGAATAAAACGTATTGGCCCCGAAGTCGTTGGCCGTGAGTCCGGCTTGTGCTTGAAGGGTCAGAGCCTCATCGGCATAATGGCCTTGCCAATAGGCCCTAAGCTGCTTGAAGTCGCCATTGTCCACGGCACCGTCACTCCGCCCTGCGCCCACGCTGAGCGAGGAGGAGAAACGAGGCGAAACGGCCCAGGCGCCACGGGCTTGTGCCAAGACGGTGCCGTAACTGCCTCCCTCGACGGTAGCCTCCACGCCGGTCTTTGCCGCACCTTTGGTCACCACATTGATGGCGCCGCTGAAAGCTTGCGAACCGAACACACGCGAGGCTGCGCCGCGGAGAATTTCCACGCGCTCTATGTCGGCAGTGTTGAGAGGGAAGTCGGCCGCGTTGTGGCCTGTTTGGGGATTGGTGATGGCTATGCCGTTGACGAGGATGCATATTTGGTCAAAGGTGCCACCGTCGATACTGATGTCTGTCTGTACACCAAAACCGCCGCGCTGGCGGACATCTACGCCCGCGGCCAGTTTGAGCAAGTCGTTGACACTCGTGACGCCCGCCGCCTCGAGGTCTCGTTGCGACAAGGTCGTCACTATGCGTGCAGCCACATCGGCTGCGAGGGGAGCACGTGTGGCGCTGACCAGCGCCTCCGCCAGGCGGGTGTCCGTCGAGTCGGCCTCGAGGCCCTGCTCAGCCACGGCAAAAGACGTGGGCTTGGAGTCTGTGGCCAGACAAGGGGCTGCCGCGCCGAGCGTCGCTACCGTCAAGACACCCACCCGCACCTCGCGGCCCAAGCAGGCAAAGAGGGCATAGCCGCGCCGGCTGAAACGGCGGAATGTAATGGTCTCCCTGTGATGGAATAGTGATTTGTTTAACATATAAATAAAGGAATAAATGCGGAGCCTTGGTGAAGCCCCTCGTTCTCTACAGAAAACGCAGGTGCGAAGTTACACACTTTTTCACAAACAATTTTGTAAGTTTGTAGTCAAATTGCCACGGTTTCGCCCAAGCCGCTCCTTCTTCCACCTTTATATCCCACACCACAATGGACCCATCTACAGAAAAAGAAATACTCTCTCGCTTCTTCTTCCGCTGGTTGCCGCCCGTCGACAGCCTGCATCGCAACGCCGGCAATGAGGTGAGCTACATCCTCACTACCTTGAGCCGTCTCTTGCCTCAGATAATGGGCATGAAGCCCACCAAGCAGACTATGCTCGAGTTGCTCCACCGCGAGGGGTACACGGTTTTCACCCGTTTCCAGATTTTGTTTGAAACCACGCTCGGCGCCACAGGCGAGGCTATGGGTAATCTCTTCGACCGTCCCACACCGACCAACCGCCGGCAAAAGGGCGAAACGACACCTGCCGAGACTAAAGAGCGCATTCACGTCAACGTCGACGGCAACGCGGTCAAGGCCCTGCGCAGCCTCACCCTACCCCTACCGGCCAACACGGCAGAGACGAAACGTGCCGAACGCGAAGCGCTGCGCGCAGCCCTTATGACGTGGTGCGACGAGGTTAAGGCCTCACTGCCGGACTTAAACCGTGAGGAGTGAGTGAAAACCACGAGACCGCTCCAGGCACAAACCATAAATGACGAAAGCCCAAACGGCCCTTTTGTCTTTTTCCCAATCATCCACTCGCCGTATATTTGGGTGAGTAATAGGAGAGGCACCTCAGCGGGCGCCTCTCCTTTTGTTTTGTCTGCCGGAATGTGTTAACTAATGCTATATTAAGGCTTTACTGTCCTTATGCGAGAAATTTCTGGCATAAGGACAGTGATTTCTGTCCCTATTCCCGCAAAATTTTTCCTTAACAAAACCGCGTGGGGACGCCTTGAAAACGATTGGCCGAGCCTTTCACAACCGTCCATCACTTTTTCCGTAAAAATTTTGTCACGATGCGAAACGTTTTTGAACAATGAGCCACGGCCGCCGTGGCATCTGAAAATAATTATGCGGCGAAGTGTGCGCCCATTGCGCGGGATTGGCTATATTTGAAGCGTTAATCAAAAAACCTACCTAAGACCTATGAAAACACAACAAATCATGACAGCTCTTGAAGCGCGTCACCCCGGCGAGCACGAGTATCTGCAGGCCGTGCGTGAGGTGCTTCTTTCGATTGAGGACGTGTATAACGAGCATCCCGAATTTGAGCGGGCCAAGCTGATTGAGCGACTCGTCGAACCGGACCGCATCGTCACCTTCCGCGTTCCCTGGGTGGACGACCACGGCGAGGTCCACGTCAACCTGGGCTATCGCGTGCAGTTCAACAATGCCATCGGCCCGTACAAGGGCGGCATTCGCTTCCACCCCTCTGTCAACCTGAGCATCTTGAAATTCCTGGGCTTTGAACAGACCTTCAAAAACGCTCTCACCACCCTACCCATGGGCGGCGCCAAAGGCGGTTCGGACTTCGCTCCGCGCGGTCGCAGCGACGGCGAAATCATGCGTTTCTGCCAGGCCTTTATGCTCGAACTCTGGCGCAACCTCGGCCCCGACCAGGACGTACCCGCAGGCGACATCGGTGTGGGCGGACGCGAAGTGGGCTATATGTTTGGCATGTACAAAAAGCTCTCGCGCGAACACACAGGCACCTTCACCGGCAAAGGCCTTGAGTTTGGCGGCTCCATCCTTCGGCCTGAAGCCACGGGCTATGGCGCCCTCTATTTTGTGCAGCAGATGCTGGCCGACATGGGGCAGACACTCAAGGGCAAGACCGTGGCCGTTTCGGGCTTCGGCAACGTGGCCTGGGGTGCCGTAAAGAAAGCCACAGAGCTCGGCGCGAAAGTGGTCACGCTGAGCGGTCCCGACGGCTATGTCTACGACCCCGACGGCGTGAGCGGCGACAAAATCGACTATATGCTTGAGTTGAGACTCTCCGGCGAAGACATCGTGGCGCCCTACGCCGAGCGCTATCCTTCGGCCACCTTCCACGAGGGCCGGAAGCCTTGGGAGGTGAAGACTGACATCGCCCTGCCTTGTGCCACACAAAACGAACTCGACGACGAAGACGCACGCCGTCTCATCGACAACGGTGTCACGCTCGTGGCCGAAGTGAGCAATATGGGCTGCACGGCCGAAGCTGTCGACCTCTTCGTGGCCACCAAGACGCCTTTCGCTCCCGGCAAGGCCGTGAACTCTGGCGGTGTGGCCACCTCCGGACTGGAAATGACGCAAAACGCGATGCACATTTCGTGGTCGGCCGACGAGGTAGACGAGCGTCTGCACAAGATTATGAGCGAAGTGCACGACCAATGTCTGCAATACGGCCGCGAAGCCGACTATATCAACTACGTCAAAGGAGCCAACATCGCAGGCTTCATGAAAGTGGCCCGAGCCATGATGGCACAGGGCATCGTCTGATGTCATCCAATGAGCGGGCCGATTGGGCCGCTCATTGTTTCCATATCAAGCCGTTGGATTTTTCTCGACTGCCACCGCCTCTGTGTTGGACCCGTTCCAGAATCCCCTGCATCTCTCCACAATGCTTCCCACCTTAGACTTTCTCACCTTACGCTTTGCGCATTTCAACCAGACCATATTCGACGGTCGATTGCCAGTACCGGCGTTTCGCATTGGCTATGCCCGACGGTCGCAAGGCTCGTTGAGCTATAAGTCGGTGAGGCACTTTGGCGTGAAACACAGGGTGGGCGATTTCACGCTCACGCTGAGCCGGAAATTTGACTGCCCGGAAGAGGAATGGGAAGACACGCTCATACATGAAATGATACATCTGTACATCGCGGCAAACGGCATAGCCGACACGTCGACCCACGGCAAGGTTTTCAGACAGATGATGCACGACATCAATGCCCGGCATGGTCGCCACATTGCCGTGTCGAAGCGGCTCAGCGCCGAGGAGGCGGAGCAAGAGAGACTGAGCGCACCGCGATTTTTCTGCGTGGTGGCATTGCCCGATGGCCGCACGGCTCTCACCGTTGCCGCCAAGACGTGCATCAACCGCCTTTGGCGCGACATTCCCCGCCTCTACCACACGGTCAGCATAGACTGGTACTGGTCTGCCGACGCTTATTTCTCGCGCTTTCCCGTGGCACGGACGGCCCGGCTCTATGTGGTGAAGCCCGACGAACTGGCTCCTCATCTGGCCAAGGCAGTCAGACTGACCCAAGACGGTAAACGGATTGACTGAGCCTCTTTTTCTTCACACAAAAATCCCTGCACGACCGCTCGACATTGAGCCGGACGTGCAGGGATTGTTATTTGACGGAAAGGCGTGGCGGATTATTCCTCCACAACCTCAAAGAGGTCTTTGCCTACGCCACAGAGGGGGCAAACCCAGTCTTCGGGGATGTCTTCAAAGGCAGTGCCGGGAGCGATGCCGCTTTCGGGGTCGCCCACTTCGGGGTCGTAGACCCACTGGCATACGGTGCATACGTACTTTTTCATAATCTATAAATGTTTGAGGGTGAATAATTGGCGTCAAGATTACTCGTTGACGTCGGGAAGTGTATTGTAGTCGCGGCTGTAACGCAACATCTGGGCGTCGTAAGCCTCAGAATAGTCCAAGGTCACGTCGGTGATATTTCCCTGAGCGTCGCGCACGGCTTTGTAGACGGGATTGATGAAGCCTTTGTAGGGCGAAAGATGAAGTTTCTCGTAGCGCGTGAGCACTTCCTTATGCAGAGCCGGATCAATCTTTACGGCATAGTCCTCGACAAGGCGGCGGGCAGCGTCATAGTCGCCCTCGCTCTTGATGCGCTGTATCTCGGCCAGCAGTTGGCCAAAGAGATGACGCAGCTTCTCGTAGTCGTTGATTTTGACATAGGTCTTGCCTTTCTTCTTGACCAGTTCCACGACCTTCTCGGCCCGTCCGTGCTCATAGGCCCAGCGGGCAATGAGGGCACGGTTGCGCATATGGGCCTCTTCGATGTTATTGCCCAGATTGATGCGCACAAGCTGCGTCATCAGGCCGTTAAGCATATAAGTGTAGTATTGGCTCTTGTAGGCTTCGAGGTTTGGCGTCAGACCGAGTTCCACAAGTTTGGCATCGGCCACATAATAGAGGCCGAACAAGTCGGCGCGGGCTTCTTCGATGGTGGAGCCATAGGCTTTGAGCGTGTCGGGGTCGGTGCCGGGCAGGAGCTTACCGCTGCCGTGACCCAGACACTCGTGGAGGTCGGTGTGAAGGTCGTCGCAGGCATCGCCATAAGTGTTGATGATCTTGCGCGTAGCCTCGTCAATCACAAACTCGGCGTCCATACCATTGCCATGCGCCGCCTTGCTGTAGGCGTCGGTGAGATTACCGATGGTGACGCTTTTCGAACCGTGCTCTCTGCGCACCCAGTCGGAGTTGGGTAAGTTGATGCCGATGGCCGTTGAGGGATAGAGGTCGCCACCCAGAATGGCGGCGGTGATGACCTTAGCCGAGACACCCTTGACCTGCTCTTTCTTGAAACGGGAGTCTACGGGCGAATGGTCTTCAAACCACTGCGCATTGGCTGAGAGTTTCTCCGTGCGTGCCGTGGCGGCGAGGTTTTTGAAGTTGACTATGGCCTCCCACGACGCCTTCATGCCCAGCGGATCGCCATAGCTTTCGGTGAAACAGTTGTTGAAGTCCACGAGACTCTCGGTGTCTTTGAGCCACTGGATGCTATAGTCGTCGAAGGTGCGCAAGTCGCCCGTACGGTAGAACTCTACGAGCAAGTCGATGACTTTCTGTTGCGCGGGCGTGTCGGCATAGGGGCGTGCGGCGAGAAGGTTTTCCACGATTTTCTCAATGGCACTGCCATAGAGTCCGCCTACACGCCACACGCGCTCAGTGAGTTCACCGTCGGCGTTTCTTACCAACCGGCTGTTCATTCCCATCATCACGGGGCGCGGATCTAAGGGCGCTTTGCGCTCGGTGTAGAACTTTTCGGCCTCGGCCTGGGTGATGCCCGGCGCATAGTAGTTGCAGCCCGACGTTAATACGAGGTCTTCGCCGTCTTTTTGGTTCACGCGCATCGGCATTACCGTCGGGTCGAACATCACAGGAATGAGTTCATCGCACAAGTCATCCACCGTCTGTCCGGCAGCGAGATGGAGCTTTTCGGGAGCAATCTGGCGGGCAGCAGCTCTCAGTTCGTCGGCCGTGAAAGGCGGCACGAACTTCTCGCAACCATAGTGGTGGTGAATGCCAGAGGAGAACCACACCCTCTTCAGATAGGTGGAGAGTCCGGCATAGAAGTCACCTTTGCGGTCACCTTTATAGTCTGTGTAGATTGCCTCAAGCAACCGACGGATGCGGAGGTTGTAGCGACCGTTTTGGTCGAAGAGGATGTCGCGACCTTGCAGAGCGGCTTCTTGCAGGTAATAGATAAACGTCTTTTGCTTCAAGGTGAGATTGTCAAAGCCCTCGACCTTGTAGCGCAACATCTGGATGTCGGCAAAACGCTCGTCGGTGTATTTGAAACCGTCTGTCGTTTGCGCCGTTCCTTCGACGCTGCTGCCAAAAGCCGCGGCGGTGGCCATCATCATAGTCATCATTGTTTTTTTCATATAGTCTTTTGTGTGGTTGATTGTCTTGGGTTAGCGGATGTAGCGGTTGAACAGCCGTTCGTTGCCGATGGTCGTGGCCGGGCCGTGTCCGGGATAGACCTTGACACTCTCGGGCAGGGTGGTGACCAAGCGCTGCAAGGCTGAGATAAGGCTCGCCTCGTCTCCGCCGGGCAAGTCGGTTCGGCCGATTTCTCTGCAAAAGAGGCTGTCGCCACTGAAGAGCACGCCTTCGGCTTCGCAGTAGAAGCAGACGCCGCCCGGTGTGTGTCCCGGAGTGGCTATGACGCGCAGACTGTGGGTGCCGAAACTGAGCGTGTCGCCGTCGTTAAACGGGGTGGCGGCTGTGGGCAGCGACAAGGGGAAGTCGCGATGCAGAAAGGCACGCATTTGGTCGGCCGCAGCAGCATAAGTGGTCTGTTCGGCTGCCGAGAGTTCAGGCGAAAGACCAAACGTGTCGGCACAATATTGAGCACCAAACACGTGGTCAAAGTGGCCGTGCGTGCACAAGTGGCGCACCGGTTTGAGCGCCTTCTCGGCGATATAGTCACTAATGCGCGCTTTGTCTTCTGGGAAGAAGGCGCCGCAGTCAATAATCACGGCCTCGCCGCTCTCATCGCTGACGACGTAGCAATTCTCTTCGATGAAATTGCAAGTAAAGGGTTTGATTTCAATCATAGGATAAAAAACATTGTCGTAGTGGCAGCGCCTCACATCGCCACGAAGGCCACTTTTTTGGTCTTGAAAAATTCGTCGTCGAAATAGGTGGAGAGTTCCCATTGCTCACTCACGCGCTTGAAAGGCTTTAGTTCGTGATGCAGGTCGCCGCCTTTGAGGCAGATGATGCCATTGGGGAGGGCGTTGTGACTGTCGCGGCGGATGTTTTTCTTGACCAGGCGCACCAACTCCGCCATATCGGCAACGGCGCGAGAGACCACGAAGTCGTATTTGCCTTTTTCTTCAATCACATTCCGGTGGACGGCGGTGACGTTATCAAGCCCGATGGCTTCGGCCACGGCTTCGGCCACTTTCACCTTCTTGCCAATGCTGTCCATGAGAGTGAAACGGCTTTCGGGGAACATGATGGCCAATGGTATGCCGGGGAAACCGCCGCCTGTGCCAAGGTCGAGCACTTCGGTGCCGGGACGGAAGCGGATGACTTTGGCAATGCCGAGCGAGTGGAGTACGTGGTGGGGATAGAGATTGTCTATGTCTTTGCGCGAGATTACGTTGATTTTGGCGTTCCAGTCGTGATAGAGCGCGTCGAGGGCGGCAAACTGCTCCCGTTGCCTCTCGGAGAGGTCTTTGAAATGGTCGTAGACCAGTTGGACCGTAGTGTCTGTAGTCATATAATATATATAGGAGTAATCGGGTTGGGGCTAAGCGGGTCAGAGCAGGGTGAAAGCGTCGGCGTCGTGCAGGACGGGGAACTTCTCTCTGAAACGCCCGAGCCGCTC
>JBJFGJ010000049.1:0-4943 GCA_051892575.1 Alloprevotella sp.
GCTCGAGGCGGTCGATGAAGTCGTCGGCTTGGGCGACGGTGAGGCAGAGGGGCGGCAAGAGGCGGAGAATGTTGGTCGAGGCCGTGCCGGTGAAGACGTGTTCTTCTTTCACCAGATGTGTCCTCAGAGCCTTTATGGGTTGGGCGTATTCGATGCCGATCATCAAGCCTTCGCCGCGCACGTCGGTGATGGCGGGGTTGTTTTCGGCCAAGGCGCGGAGACGTTTTAAGAGATGGTCACCCACACGGGCGGCATTCTCGATGAGCTGTTCGCCCTCAATGACGTCGAGCACGGCGATGGCTGCCGCACAGGCCAGATGGTTGCCGCCGAAGGTGGTGCCGAGTTGGCCGTAGACGGCCTGGAACTTGGGAGAAATCAAGACGCCGCCCATCGGAAAACCGTTGCCGATGCCTTTGGCCACGGTGATGAGATCGGGACGAACGCCCAAGTGCTGGTGGGCAAAGAAGCGGCCGCTGCGACCATAGCCACACTGTATTTCGTCACAGATGAGCACGGTGCCGTTGTCGTCGCAGGCCTTGCGCAGACCCTGCATGAATTCGGCCGTGGCCATACGGATGCCGCCTACGCCCTGGATACATTCCACGATGACGGCTGCGACGTCGCCTTTGTCGAGTTCGGCCTTGAAGGCGTCAAGGTCGTTGAGTGGCAAGAAGGTGACGTGTCCGTTTTGATTGATGGGCGCCACGATTTTGGGGTTGTCGGTGGCTTCGACGGCCAGTGAGGTGCGGCCGTGGAAAGCATGGCCGGCGGCCAGGACGCGGCTGCGGCCCGTGTGGAACGAGGCCAGCTTCAGCGCATTTTCATTGGCTTCGGCGCCTGAGTTGATGAGGAAAAACGCATAGTCTTCATAGCCGCAGGCCTTGCCGAGTCGCTCGGCCAGACGCACTTGCAGACTGTTTTCCACCGAGTTGGAATAAAAGCCCAACGTGGCGGCTTGGCGGCTGATGGCTTCCACATAGTGCGGATGGCAATGGCCGATGCTGATGACGGCGTGGCCGCCGTAGAGATCAAGATATTCGGTGCCGTGGGTGTCCCAGACGTGGCAACCGAGACCTTTGGCAATTTCGATGTCAAAGAGGGGATAGACGGGAAAAAGTTGCATGTGAAGGTGTTGAGGCAGGCCGGTTGGCCTGTGTGGGGAGTGATGATTTCTGAAATAATCGGTCAGAAGCCGAGCGGTTTGAGGCGCAGCCCGGTGGTCTCTTCAAGACCGAACATGAGGTTCATGTTTTGCACGGCCTGGCCCGAAGCGCCTTTGAGCAGGTTGTCGATGCAGGCCGTGACCAGCAGCTTGTCGTCGTGGCGCTCGGTGTGGATGATGCACTTATTGGTGTTGACCACCTGCTTCATATCTATGCTCCGGCCCACGTAGTGCGTGAAGGGCGCTTCGCTGTAGAAGTCGGTGTAGATGGCGGCAATTTCCTCCTCCGAACGGTCACAGCGCACCACCTCGGTGGCAAAGATGCCTCGGGGAAAGTCGCCGCGGTAGGGGATGAAGTCGAGGCGGCCGTCAAACTCAGGTTGGAGGTGCTTGATGGATTGCAGGATTTCGGGCACGTGCTGGTGGTTGAACGCCTTGTAGATGCTCATATTGCCCGACCGCCATGAGAAGTGTGTCGTAGCCGAAGGCTTCACGCCGGCCCCGGTGGAGCCGGTAATGGCATTGACCGAGATGTCGCCGTCGAGCAGTCCGGCCTTGGCCAGCGGCAGCAGACCAAGTTGGATGCAGGTGGCAAAACAGCCGGGGTTGGCCACATGGCGTGCGCCGACTATGCGTGTGCGGTTGAGTTCGGGCAGACCATAGACGTAGTCGTTGTCTTCGGCTTCCAGACGGAAGTCCTGGGCCAGGTCGATGATGCGCACGTCGGCCGGCACATAATGCTCGGAGAGGAAACTGGTGCTTTTGCCGTGGCCGAAGCAGAAGAAGAGCACGTCCACCTCTTCGATGGGCAGCTGGTCGGTGAAGCGGAGGTCCGTTTCGCCATAAAGGCCCTCGTGGACATCGGCAATGTAGTTGCCTGCATTACTCTCGCTGTGAATGAAAACGATTTCGGCTTCGGGGTGATTAAGCAAAATGCGACAGAGTTCGCCGGCGGTGTAGCCTGCGCCGCCTACAATACCTATTTTAATCATATCGGGAGTTTGGTGAAAAGACGCCGCGTGCACTTGATAGCACGCGGCCGGTGATGAAAACTCTCTTGGAGTGTCAGAATTCGTCGGGATGGTTGGCGTAATAGACGCGCAACGGTGTAGACAAGACTTTGATGAAGCCCTTGGCGTCTTCGGCGGTCCAGCCCTTCTGGGTCTCGCCATATTCGCCAAACTTCGTCTTCACAAGGTCGTTGACAGAGTCCACGCCCACGGTTGAGAAACTCAGCGGACGCAACTCGAGAATGGCCGTACCACTGACGTGTTGTTGCGAACTTTCGAGCATGGCCTCGATGTCGCGCATCACGGGTTCGAGATACTGGCTCTCGTGCAGGAACATGCCATACCAGTTGGCCACTTGGTCTTTCCAGTATTGCTGCCACTTGGAGAGCGTGTATTTCTCGAGGAAGCGGTGTGCGGCGATGATAAGGGCCGGAGCGGCAGCCTCAAATCCCACACGGCCTTTGATGCCGATGATGGTGTCGCCCACGTGCATGTCACGGCCGATGCCATAGGCGGCGCCTATTTCCTCCACCTTGCAGATGGCGGCAATAGGGTCGTCAAAAACTTCGCCGTTGACAGCCTTGAGCTGGCCCTTTTCAAAGGTGAGCCGCAACTCTTCGCTGCCCTCTTTTTTCACTTGCTTGAGATAGGCCGTCTCGGGCAGACCCTGGCGGGAGTCAAGGATTTCGCCGCCACAGATGCTCGTGCCCCAGATGCCTACGTTGTAGCTGTATTTGAGCTTGGTAAAATCGGCCTTGAAACCATGTGCATTGAGATAGTCCACCTCTTCCTGTCGTGAGAGATTGCCGTCGCGGGTGAGCGTGATGATTTCCATGTCGGGACACATTACGAGGAAGGTCATGTCGAAGCGCACCTGGTCGTTGCCGGCGCCTGTGGAGCCGTGGGCAATGGCGTGGGCACCAATCTCGCGGGCGTAGCGTGCAATGGCCATACCTTGGAAAATGCGCTCAGACGACACCGAGATGGGGTAGACATTATTGCGCAACACGTTGCCATAGATCATGAAGCGCAGGCTCTTGTCGTAGTATTCGCGGGTCACGTCGAGCGTCACGTATTTCGTGGCGCCGAGCTTGTAGGCATTCTCTTCGTTGGTCTTGAGCTGTTCGGCGCTGAAACCGCCGGTATTGGCACAGGCTGCATACACTTCATAGCCTTTCTCGCGAGCGAGATACATCACTGTATAAGAGGTGTCAAGGCCACCGCTGAAGGCGACCACTACTTTTTTCTTTTCCATTGTTCAGTCTGTTTTGGTGAGTTTGTCGTTTTTGTGTATGAAATCAAGCCTGGGGCTCGTTTTGTTTGATGAAGTCAATAACGTCTTGCGGCACTTCGACGGGCAGCGGACGATCGGGGTGGCGTGCAGGGTCGAAGAGCATACCGGTGCAGACGCAATATTTGCGGCCTGTGCGGGCCAAGACGTCGCAGTTGATGCAGCAGGGATGCTCGGGCGTGCCGCAGCCTTTCCAATATTCGTCGTCTTGAGTGAGTTCGGCAAACGGCACCGGCACATAGCCCAGCGAGGTGTTGATGCGCATCACTGCTCCCGAACTTGTGAGGCCGAAAATCTTGGCGTTGGGCCAGCGCAGACGCGACAGCGAGAAGGCCAGGCGCTTGATGCGGGTGGCCAAATGGTGGCCGCGGAACTTGGGTACCACAATCAGACCCGAGTTAGCCACATAGTGCTTGTTTTCCCAGCTTTCGATGTAGCAGAAACCGGCAAATTCTTCACCGTAGAGGGCGATGATGGCTTTGCGCTCTTTCATCTTGGTGGCCACATATTCGTGTGTGCGTGAGGCAATGCCCGAACCGCGCACTTTGGCGGCGTCGGTGATGGTTTGAAGGATGGTGTCTACATATTTTTCGTGTGAGGCATCTGCCACGATGACTTTAATTCCGTCGTTATATTCTTCCATTGTGTTGTGGTTGTGTTGATTTGCAGAGTGTGGATATGTGGGTTCAGAGCATCACGCTCTTGATGGCTGGTATGACTGTGGCCAAGTCGTCGATGAGGCTTTGCCGCTCCGTGTCTTCAGTCATGATGATGAGCACGGTGTCGTCGCCGGCGATGGTGCCTATGATGGTGGGCAGGCTGCGGGCATCAATGTCGGAGGCCAAGCCGCCGGCATACCCCGGACGGGTGTGGACCACGGCCAGATTGCCCGAGAAGTCTATCGACTCAAAACCCGAGGCGCGCAGATAGTCAGACATGGTCGAGGGCGACGTTTTGCGCTGATAGTGAGGGTGGTCGGGGAGGATGTAGCGATAGCCCTCGGGGATGGGCACTTTCACGGCCTTGATCTTGCGCAGGTCGCGTGAGAGGGTGGCCTGCGTCACGTCAAAACCATGGCGCGACAACTCGCGCAGTATGCTCTCCTGACTGCCTGCCTCTCCGCGCGACAAAATGATGCGGAGCGTCTCGAGGCGGTCAAATCTTTGTTTCATAAATGCTGTCGGTTATAATTATGCGACAAAATTACGACTTTTTGCGTGAATATGCAAATAAGTGTTCATTTTTATGCATAAAAACTGCATTTATGTTAGCATGGCACCGATTGCCTCCGATAGCGGGCGAAGCGTAAAGCGGTTTGCGTGTCTTGTATACCTATTATATATACGCGTACGCGCGCGAGGTTCCCGGATGTCCGGTCCGGATACACAAGAGCGGCAACCGGTGTGGTGACCGATTACCGCTCTCTGTCGGAAAGAGGCGACTCGAACGCCCGACCCCTACGTCCCGAACGTAGTGCGCT
>JBJFGJ010000050.1:0-4937 GCA_051892575.1 Alloprevotella sp.
TAGACTTAAGGGCTTAATCAATCGCGGCCGCCGCCGAGTGCCTGATAGAGCGTAATGGCGGCTTGCACTTTGTCAAACTTCGTTGAGATGAGATTGAGTTGGGCCTGCAGCAGGCTCGACTGTGCGGTGAGGGTCTCAAGATAAGAGGTGGTGTTGCCGTGGGCAAAGAGATAGTTGGTGTCGTCTACGGCTTTCTTGAGTTGTTCCACCTGTTGGCTGATGCTTTGCTCTTGGGTGCAGCGGGCCTGATATTGGCTCAAGGCGTCGCTCACTTCGGCACCGGCCTGATAGAGCGACTGCTCGAAGTCGATGAGGGCGGCTTCCTGCTTGGCCTTGGCAATCTTGAGCTGGGCCGTGAGCTGACCGTTGGCAAAGAGGGGTTGAACGAGAGACCCTAAAGCTGAGGCCAGGAACTTGGCCGGATTGGTTATCGCCGACCCGGCACTGTTGGTCCAGCCTGCCTGGCCGCTGATGGTCAGAGAAGGATAGAAGGCGCTACGGGCCACGTTGGTGGCATAAAAGGCATTGGCCAGTGTGAGTTCGGCTGCTTTCACGTCGGGACGGTTGGAGAGCAGTTGCACGGGCACACCCACTTTCAGCTGCTCGGGGAAACCGTCGCCGCTGAAGGCGCCGCGGCTGATGGGGTGGGGCGCTTCGTGGAGGATGAGGCAGAGCGCGTTTTCGGCCGAAGTGATGCTTTGTTTCAGAGCCGGCACGGTGGCTTCAATCTGGTAGTAGTTGGCCTTGGCCTGCTCCACGGCGGCCGAGTTGGTCAGACCGCCCACTTCCCACATCTTTTCCATGGCCGTCACATTCTTGCCCCAGATTTCGAGAGTGGCCTCGGTGGTGGCCAGCTGTTCGTCGAGCATCTGCAGCGTATAGTAGAGATTGGCCACAGCCGAGATGATGTTGGTGCGCACTGCCTGCTTCGAGGCACGACTCAGTTCGAGGTTCACTTCGCCTTGTTTCTTGGTGTTGCGCAGTGAGCCCAGCGAACCTATTTGCCAGCTGGCCTGAATGGGGAGACTGTAGGTCTTGGTGGCCTTGCCGCCGTCAAACGACGAGATGGTGCCCTGCGGACTGAAAGCCATAGAGGGCAGATAGGCCAGACGGGCCACTTTGAGCGCGGCCTCGGCCTGTGTGATGGTTAAGTCGGCCTTGCGCAGGTCGGCGTTTTGTGTGAGCGCTTTCTCTATGAGTGCCTGCAGCTGGGGCTCTGTAAACACTTCGCGCCACGGCGTGTTGCCGAAGTTGGTGGTGTCGCCCTGCAACACGGCATAGGTGTCGGTGGTGTCGCGATAGAGGCTGTCGGTGCTGAGAGACTCCGGGCGCTCATAGTTGCTCATCGTGCGGCAACTGCTCAGCAGGGCTGCGCCGCAGAGTATGGTGACGAAGATTTTCTTCATAGTCATTATATATATAATAGGAGTGGCGGGAGACCGCGTCGGTCTTGTCGGCCGGCCGGTCTCCCACCGGCTCTTTTGGATGTGGCTTTTAGATACTGTATTGTTCGGCGTCGGCCTGGCCTTCCTTATTCTCAAGGTCGTCCCACTTCATCGGCGAGATCTTCTCTTGCAGATACTGGAAGATGACGAAGAGTGCAGGCACGATGAAAATCTGGAAAATCATACCGATGAGCATACCGCCGATGGCGGTCGTACCGAGCGAGCGGTTACCGTTGGCACCTACGCCGAAGGCAAACATCAGCGGCAACAGACCGATAATCATGGCCAAAGATGTCATCAAGATGGGGCGCAGACGGGCACCGGCTCCGAGTACGGCGGCCCAAGAGATGCTCATACCCATCTTGCGGCGGTCGAGTGCGAACTCTACGATAAGGATGGCGTTCTTGGCCAAAAGACCCATCAACATAATCAAGGCAATCTGCACATAAATATTGTTGGCAGCGTCACCAAAGATGGGGATGATGGAGTTAAGGCCGCCCATAGCTTGGATGAAGACAAACGAACCGGCCAAACCGAAAGGCACTGAGAGCAATACGGCCAACGGAAGCAGATAGCTTTCATACTGGGCCGAAAGCAAGAGGTAGATGAACACGAAGCAGAGCAGGAAGACGATGGCCGTCGTGCTGCCGCCGCTCTGTGCCTCCTCGCGCGAGGTGCCCGAGAACTCAAACGAATAACCCGTAGGCAGAGAGGTCTTGGCCACTTCTTCGATGGCTTGAAGTGCCTGACCGGAGGTGTAGCCCGAGGCCGGGTTACCGTTCACAGCCATTGAGGTGTACATATTGAAGCGGTTGATGTTGTCGGGACCGTGCGACGGCGTGATGGTGATAAACTCCGTGATCGGGGCCATCTCGTCGCCGTTTCTCACCTTAATCTTATAGAGGCTCTCATAGTTCATGCGCTGGCTGCGCTCGCCCTGTACCATAACGCGGTAGAGCTTACCGAAACGGTTGAAGTTTGAGAGATACAGACCGCCGTAGTAGCCTTGCAGCGTGGTGAGGATGGTGTTGGGCGAGATGCCGGCACGTTTACACTTGGCGGCGTCGATGTCGATGAGATATTCGGGGAAGTTGGGGTTGAACGTAGTCTGGGCCGACTCAATCTCGGGGCGGGCCTGCAGGTCGGCAAGGAACTGCTTCGACACGTCGTAGAATTTGTTCAGGTCGCCACCCGTACGGTCTTGCAAGTTAAGCGTGAAACCGTTGGTCACACCGTAACCCGTAATCATAGGGGGCTGGAAGAACAACACCTGGGCGTCTTTGAACACGTCGCGCGACTTGAGGTAGAGGTTGGCAAACACCACGGTCGAGCTCTCTTTGAGCGAACGCTCTTCCCAGTCTTTTAGTTTGATGATGAAGGAGCCGTAGCTGGGGCCGCGGCCACCGATGAAGCTGTAACCCGAAATCACGGTACTTACCTCTACGGCGGGCACACTGCACACGAGGCTGTCTACGCGCTTGAGCATCGCCTCGGTCTTGTCTTGCGACGTACCGGGAGGCATCGTTACGACACCCATGATGGTACCTGTGTCTTCGTTGGGCACGAGGGCGGTCGGGGTGTTCTGCATCAAAAGCACGAGGCCCACGATGGCAGCGGCGACGATGCCGAGTGAGAGAATGGGGCGCTTCACAAAGCGCAACACGCCCTTCTTGTATCGGCCGAGCAGACGCTCATAGCTGCTGTTGAACGAGTTCTGGAACTTCTTCGTGCTCAGACCAAGCATGGCAATGACGCTGATGACTATCATCACGACGGTCACTATGGGACTGGCCTCGAAGTTGAACATACCGAAAATCATACCCAAGATGGCTATGATGACGAACAAGATGGTCAGTTTCGGGTTAATCAGTCGGCCCACGGCTTCCTTGTAGCGTGAGAGCATGCTCTCGCCTGCGGCCTTGTAGGCGGTGCCGAGTCGCTCGCCCAGTGAGGCTTCGCTCTTGTGGGGCTTAAGCAGGATGGCACAGAGAGCCGGCGAGAGGGTCAAGGCGTTGACGGCCGAGAAACCGATGGCGATGGCCATGGTCAGACCAAACTGGCGGTAGAACGTACCCGAGGTGCCCGACATGAAGCTCACCGGAATGAACACCGCCATCATCACCAACGTAATCGAGACAATGGCGCCGCCGAGCTCACCCATGGCGTCGATAGAGGCTTTGCGGGCCGAGGTGTAGCCTTGGTCAAGCTTGGCGTGCACACCCTCGACCACCACAATCGCGTCGTCCACCACAATGGCGATGGCCAGCACGAGAGCAGACAGCGTCAGCAGGTTGACCGAGAAGCCAATCATGGAGAGGGCGAAGAACGTACCGACGAGGGCCACGGGGATGGCGATGGTCGGGATGAGCGTGGAGCGGAAGTCTTGCAAGAAGATAAACACCACGATGAACACGAGGATGAAGGCTTCGATGAGGGTTTTGATAACCTCGTGGATAGAAGCGAAGAGGAAGTCGTTGACGTTTTGGGCCACCGTAATCTTAAGGCCGTCGGGCAAGTCTTCTTCGCAGTCTTTCAGAAGTTTCTCGATGTCTTTCACAATCTGCGTGGCGTTACTTCCTGCCGTCTGCATGACGATACAAGACACCGACGAGTTGCCGTTCACCGTACCCGAGAACGCGTAGGTCTCGCGGCCCAGTTCCACTCGGGCAATGTCTTTCAGACGCAGCAGGGTGCCGTCTTCTTTTGACTTTATGACAAGGTTTTCAAACTCCGAAACCTCTTTGAGGCGGCCTTTGTAGCGCAGTGTGTATTGGTAGGTCTGGTCTTGGCGTTCGCCGATGCTACCCGGTGCGGCCTCGATGTTTTGTTCGGCCAATACGGTCGAAATGTCTGAGGGCATGAGTTTGTATTCGGCCATACGCTCGGGGTCGAGCCAGATACGCATGGAGTAGTTGGCACCCATGACCATGGCGTCGCCCACACCCTGCACACGCTGGATTTGCGGCAGGATGTTGATTTTCATATAGTTCTCAACGAACTGCTTGTTGTATTTGCCCGAGGCGTCCGATACCGAGAATACCACGAGCATGGAGGTCTGGCGCTTCTGTGTAATCACACCGACCTTCGTGACTTCGGCCGGCAGCAGACCTTCGGCCTTGGCCACACGGTTTTGCACGTTCACGGCAGCCATATCGGGGTCGGTGCCTTGCTTGAAGGTGATGTCGATGGTGGCGTCACCGGTGTTGGTGGCCGTAGAACTCATGTAATCCATGTTTTCCACACCGTTGATTTGCTCTTCAAGCGGAGCAATCACAGAGTTCATTACGGTCTGGGCGTTGGCACCGGTATAGCTGGTGCTCACCTGTACGGTAGGCGGCGCGATGTCGGGGTACTGGGTGATGGGGAGCGACATCAAGCCCAGGAAACCCAGGATAAGGATGACGATGGAAATCACCGTCGACAACACCGGGCGCGTTATAAATCTGTCAAGTTTCATGAATGATATGCTTTGAGTGTTTGGATGGTTGTCCA
>JBJFGJ010000051.1:0-4920 GCA_051892575.1 Alloprevotella sp.
CACCCTGGCCGGATGGATGGGCGTGACACCGTCGGTGTGCACCTTGGCCGAGACCTGTGGCCACGCCCCGGTGATGGAATGGAACGGCGACGTGTATGCTTGCGACCATTTCGTTTTTCCGGAGTTTTATCTCGGCAACATCCAAACGACACCTCTGAAAGAGATGGTGAGGCGGCCGGAACTCTTGGCCTTCGGCAACGACAAACGCGACCGCCTGACGGCACAATGCCGAGCGTGCGACTATCTTATGGCTTGCCACGGCGAGTGTCCGCGCAACCGTTTCGCCACGTCCAAAGACGGCGAGAACGGTCACAACTATCTTTGCGAGGGTTACCACCGTTTCTTCTCACATTCAGCACTTTATATGGATTTTATGAAATATATGCTTCAACACAACGAAGCACCGGCCAAAGTGATGGCATGGATTGCCGACGGTATGCCCGACTATCGCCTTCGCTGAACCACCCATCCACAATGATAAAAAGAGGCTGCGCCACCGATGTCCAAAGACATCAGATGGCGCAGCCTTTATGTTGGGGAGTTTCCCAAGCCTTAAAATTCGGCCGAGCCCGGAGTGCGGGGGAAGGGAATGACGTCGCGGATGTTTTGCATACCGGTGACAAAGAGGATGAGGCGTTCGAAGCCGAGGCCGAAGCCGCTGTGGGGGCAAGAGCCGAAGCGGCGGGTGTCGAGATACCACCACATATCTTTCATCGGTATGTCGAGTTCTTTGATGCGCTCAAGGAGTTTGTCGTAGCTCTCTTCGCGCTCAGAGCCGCCAATAATTTCGCCAATCTGCGGGAAGAGCACGTCCATGGCTCTTACGGTCTTGCCGTCTTCGTTGAGTTTCATGTAGAAGGCCTTGATTTCCTTGGGATAGTCCGTGAGGATGACGGGGCGCTTGAATTGAGTCTCGACGAGGTAGCGCTCGTGCTCGCTGGCCAGGTCGGCACCCCAATAGACGGGGAACTCAAACTTGTGGCCGTCGGCTACGGCTTTTTCCAAGATGTTGATGCCCTCGGTGTAGGTGAGGCGGACGAAGTCGTGCTCCACTACGAAGTGCAGACGGTCCAAGAGTCCCGGGTCGATCATCTTGCAGAGGAAGGCCAAGTCGTCGGCACAGTGTTCGAGCGCATACTTGACGCAGAACTTGATGAAGTCTTCAGCCAGGTCCATATTGTCGTTGATGTCGTAGAAGGCGGCTTCGGGCTCAATCATCCAAAACTCGGCGAGGTGGCGCGGCGTATTGGAGTTTTCGGCGCGGAAGGTGGGGCCGAAGGTATAAATGGCTCCGAGCGCCGTGGCTCCGAGTTCGCCTTCGAGCTGACCGCTCACGGTGAGCGAGGTGGTTTTGCCGAAGAAGTCGTCGCTATAGTCGATTTTGCCGTCTTCGGTCTTCTTGAGGTCGTAAAGGTTTTTGGTCGTCACCTGAAACATCTGTCCGGCACCCTCGCAGTCGCTGGCGGTGATGATGGGCGTGTGGAAATAATAGAAGCCGTGCTCGTCGAAATAGCGGTGTATGGCCATGGCCATCTGGTGGCGGATGCGGAAGACGGCGCCGAAGGTGTTGGTGCGCAGACGCATGTGGGCGTGCTGGCGCATATATTCAAAGGTCTGTCCCTTCTTTTGCATAGGAAAGTCAGAGCCGCAAGTGCCGAGCACCTCTATTTCGTCGGCCTGCAGTTCTACGCTCTGTCCCCCACCCTGGCTTTCGATGAGTCGTCCGCATACGCTGAGGCAGGCGCCGGTGGTGATGAGGCGAAGCATGTCGGCGTCGAATTTCTCCACGTCGGCTACAATCTGGATGTTTTTTATGGTCGAACCGTCGTTGAGGGCGATGAAGTTGACCGATTTGCTGCCGCGGCGTGTTCTCACCCAGCCCTTCACGTTGATGGACTGACCTGTGGGGACGAGCGCCAAGGCGTCGATTATTCTCGTACGTTTCATAATTTATTGGGAGAAAGAAAATGTGTCGATTGATTAGATTGTCAAGACATATAAAGCATATTGACCTCAGCCTCGGTGAGGTAGCGCCAGTCTCCGCGCTTCACATTCTTTTTGGTGAGGCCGGCAAAATAGACGCGGTCCAGTTTCACCACGTTGTAGCCCAGGTGTTCGAAGATGCGGCGTACGATGCGGTTTTTGCCGGAGTGGATTTCGATGCCCACCTCCTTTTTGCTGTCGGGCGAGGCGTATTCCACGGCGTCGGCTTTCACTTCGCCGTCTTCGAGGGTGACGCCTTCGGCAATCTGTCTGAGGTCGGCAGCCGTCACGGCCTTGTCGAGGGTGACGTGGTAAATCTTTTTCTTCAAAAACTTGGGGTGAGTGAGTTTTGAGGCAATCTCGCCGTCGTTGGTGAGCAGGAGCACGCCGGTGGTGTTGCGGTCGAGGCGTCCCACGGGATAGATGCGTTCACGGCATGCGTCGGTGACAAGGTCCATCACGGTGCGGCGGTTTTGGGGGTCGTCGCTTGTGGTGACGTAGCCTTTAGGCTTGTTGAGCAGCACGTAGACTTTCTTTTCCATCTTGACGGCTTGGTCGTGGAAGAGCACGGTGTCTGTGCGCAGCACCTTGGTACCGAGTTCGGTCACCACCTCTCCGTTGACGGTCACCACGCCCGAGGCGATATATTTGTCGGCTTCGCGGCGCGAGCAGATGCCCGAGTTGGCCAGGAAGCGATTAAGGCGCACCGGCTCATTGGGGTCGTAGTGTTTCTCTTTATATTCGAGCTGCTTTTTGTGGCTGTATTTGGCGTGGGGATTATAGGGCTTGGAAAACTTGCGGTCGCGAGCGCCGGGCGTACCGGTATAGTGGTTTTCGCCGCCATAGGCTGCGCGGCTGCGACCATAATTGCCGCGCTCGCCGCCCTTGTTCCAAGCGCCTTCGCGGCCGTAGCCCTCTTCGCCGCCCTCTGTTCTGAAAGGTTTGCGGCCAAAGGGTTTGGGCTTGCCGAAGCGGTCGGAACGGCCGAAACCGCCTCTGCCCTCACTACCATAGCGTGAGCCGCCGTCGCGGTCGAAGCGGCGCTCGCCGCGATTGTTTCCGTTGCGGCCGAATTGTCCCTCTCGTGCGTTTTCGTCGTTTGAAAATCCGCCATCACGGCGGGGGCGGAAGCCTCCTCGGCTTTTGCCGGCAAAACGACCGGCGGGCCGCCATCCCGAAGACTGACCGTCGCGGCCTGTCTCACCGGGTGATTTGAAATCAAAATCTTTGTCAGACATGTGTGATTGTTATAATAAGGTGTAAGTCTTAGTTCATTCCCGTGTAGTTGTGGGGCGTGATGGCGCGGAGTTCGGCCTTCACTTTATCGTCTACGTCGAGACCGTCGATGAAGGTGCTGATGCTTTGTTGCGTAATGGCGGCGTTGGTGCGGGTAAGGGCCTTGAGGGCTTCGTAGGGGTGAGGATAGCCTTCGCGGCGGAGCACGGTCTGCAGGGCCTCTGCCACGACTGCCCAGCAGTTGTCGAGGTCGCGGCTGATGGCTTCCTCGTTGAGCAGGAGTTTTCCCAGGCCTTTGAGCGTGCTGCTCAGTGCGATGAGGGCATGGCCCATAGGCACACCGATGTTGCGGATGACGGTGGAGTCGGTGAGGTCGCGTTGCAGTCGGCTGATGGGGAGTTTGCGGCTCAAGTGTTCGAGCACGGCGTTGGCCAGGCCGAGGTTGCCCTCAGAGTTTTCAAAGTCGATGGGATTGACCTTGTGAGGCATGGCACTCGAACCCACCTCGCCGGCTTTGATTTTCTGCTTGAAATATTCCATCGAGATATATTGCCAAAAGTCGCGGTCAAGGTCGACAATGACTGTGTGCACGCGCTTCATAGCGTCGAACACGGCAGCAAGCG
Source organism: Alloprevotella sp. (assembly GCA_051892575.1). Classification (GTDB taxonomy): domain Bacteria; phylum Bacteroidota; class Bacteroidia; order Bacteroidales; family Bacteroidaceae; genus Alloprevotella. The sequence goes on from JBJFGJ010000051.1 coordinate 3,843, forward strand.
AGTCGTAGTTGCTAATTTGGGTGGTGTAGGTCTCGCGCACCAGTCCGAGGCGCTCACTGACGAACTTGTCGCCGAAGGCCGGCCAGTTGATTTCGGGATAGGCCACGTGGTGGGCGTTGTAATTGCCGGTGGCACCGCCGAACTTGGCCGTGATTTTGATGTCGGTAAGGCTCTCGAGCGCACGTTCCAGACGATAGGCGAACACCTTGACCTCCTTGCCCAGTCGTGTGGGCGAAGCCGGTTGGCCGTGGGTCTTGGCCAGCATGGGAATGTCTTTCCACTCTTCGGCATAGGCATTGAGGCAGTCAATCACCTGCTTCACCATCGGCACATACACCGTCTCGAGGCTGTCTTTGAGCATGAGGGGGAACGACGTGTTGTTGATGTCTTGCGAAGTGAGGCCGAAGTGGACGAATTCCTTGTAAGCCTCAAAGCCTCCCATGGCGTCGAGTTGCTCTTTGATGAAATATTCGATGGCCTTAACGTCGTGATTGGTGACGCTCTCGATTTCTTTCACGCGCTCGGCGTCCTGGATGCTGAAATTGCGGTAGATGTCGCGCAGAGCGTCGTAGCGATTGTGGTCGAAGTCTTCGAGTCCCGGCAGATTACTGTCGCAAAGAGCGATGAAGTATTCCACTTCCACCCTGACGCGGTATTTCATCAAGGCATATTCTGAGAAGTAAGGGGCGAGGGCTTCGGTCTTGCCGTGGTAACGTCCGTCGATGGGCGAAACGGCCATAAGCGTAGAGAGAGACATAATCTGAAAATTGTATGCTATATATAATATATGTGTGGGATGTGTCGGAAGGATGTGTGTTGGAATTGCAAATTTACAGTAAATGCTCGGAAACAACAAAAAAACTAAATTTTTATTGGCTGCAAGTAAACCGGGATGGCAATATTGGATTTGTGCGTTCGCGCCCATACAAACCGCTCAAATGCAAACTTTGTTTTGCATTTTTGGCTAATGCGTGTTAAAGTTGTGTTAATGGTGTTTACCCCCCCGTTTTGTCGCCAAAGGTCTCTACATTTGCGCGAAACCTTATTCTTGACGCGCCAAAATACGACGAATATAGTT
>JBJFGJ010000052.1:0-3578 GCA_051892575.1 Alloprevotella sp.
AGCTCCGCTTGGATTATGCCGAGCCGCGAAGGAGGAAGACGAAGTCAATTGGGCTATTATGTTACGCCCTTTCAGGGCTTTCAATCTGTCCTTCAATTCCGCTCAAAAAAAAATATTTATCCGAGTTCGCTGTTTTCCATAAATGATAATTAAATTTGCAGCGGTTAAACGCTAATGCCGCCACGGCGAAGGCCTTGCACTTTCGCTTATCATCGCCTTAAATGGCTCACTGTTTCAATCAATAAAACATTATTATTCAGTAGTTTATAAACAAATTGACGTCTGAGTAATGATATGCTTCAGAGAGACGTTTTGCGGCTTTTCGTGCTCAATAATAACCGAGTTATTACACAAGCAAATTATCCAAAACGGAAAACTTTTTCTGAAAATGAAAACAGAAAGTTGTCCAAAATAGAGAATTTTTCAAACACTATTATACCTAATAAACACACCTCCACTATGAACAAGATGCCCTTCCAAATCAAGAAACGCGACGGCAAGACCGAAGTATTCTCTCTCGACAAAATCAAACAGGCTGTGCTCAAAGCCTTCCGTTCGGTCGAAGTGCCTATCGACGCCGAACAGCTGCAGAAGATTGTGGACCGTGTGAAGATTTGTCACGGCATCAGTGTGGAGGACGTGCAGAACCAAGTGGAAGTGGCACTGATGGCCGAAGGACACTTCAAGGCGGCCAAGGCTTTCATGCTCTATCGCAAACGCCACGAAGACGACCGCGAAACGGCCGACAAGTTGCGTTTCCTCATCGACTATTGCAACGCCGCCAACCCCGCCACCGGATCAAAGTTTGACAGCAACGCCAACGTGGAGAACAAAAACATTGCCACACTCATCGGCGAACTGCCCAAGCAGAGCTTCATCCGACTGAACCGCCGTATGCTCTGCGACAAAATCAAACACCTCTATGGTAAAGAGACGGCCGACCGCTACATCTATCTCCTTAAAAATCACTATATCTATAAAAACGACGAAACCAGTCTGGCCAACTACTGCGCCTCTGTGACGATGTATCCCTGGCTGCTGAGCGGCACCAAGAGTATTGGCGGCAACTCTACGGCACCGACCAACCTCAAGTCGTTTTGCGGCGGCTTTGTCAATATGGTGTTCATCGTCTCTTCGATGCTTTCGGGAGCCTGCGCCACGCCGGAGTTTTTGATGTATATGAGCCATTTTCTTGAAAAAGAATATGGCCGCGACTATTATGAAAACGCCGACAAGGTGGTGGACCTTTCGCGCCGCCAGCGCACCATCGACAAGGTCATTACCGACTGCTTCGAACAAATCGTCTACAGCATCAACCAACCCACGGGTGCACGCAACTTCCAGTCGGTATTCTGGAACATCTCCTACTACGACAAAAACTATTTTGAGTCTATCTTTGGCAACTTTGTTTTCCCCGACGATACCAAGCCATGCTGGGAAGCCGTGAGCTGGTTGCAGAAGCGCTTCATGCGCTGGTTCAACGAAGAGCGCACCAAGGCCGTGCTCACCTTCCCCGTCGAAACTATGGCATTGCTCACCAAAGACGGCGAAGTCATCGACAAGGAATATGGCGACTTCACGGCAGAGATGTATGCCGCCGGCCACTCTTTCTTCACCTACATGAGCGACAACGCCGACTCGCTGGCCTCTTGCTGCCGCCTGCGCAATGAAATCCAAGACAACGGTTTCAGTTACACGCTCGGCGCCGGAGGCGTATCGACCGGATCAAAGAGTGTGTTGACCATCAACGTGAACCGCTGCGTGCAACAGGCCACTCGTGAAGGCCGCTCTTACGTGGAATATCTCGAGAGCATCGTAGACCTCGTGCACAAAGTGCAGATGGCCTACAACGCCAACCTGCAAGACTTGCTCGACAAAGGTATGTTGCCGCTCTTCGACGCCGGCTACATCAATATCCGCAGGCAATACCTCACCATCGGCGTGAACGGTATCGTGGAGGCAGCCGAAAGCCTTGGCCTGACCATCTCTGACAATGAAGACTATGAGAAATTTGTGGGCGACATCCTCGGACTCATAGAGACTTACAATAAAAAATACCGCTCCAAGGAACTGCTCTTCAACTGTGAAATGATACCGGCCGAAAACGTCGGCGTGAAACATGCCCGCTGGGACAAGGAAGACGGTTATTACGTGCCACGCGACTGCTACAACAGCTATTTTTACGTGGTGGAAGACCCCAATACCGACATCATCGAGAAGTTCCGACTCCACGGCCGCAAATACATCACCCACCTCACCGGCGGTTCGGCCCTCCACATGAACCTCGACGAGCACCTATCGGCCGCCCAATACCGCCAGTTGCTGCGCGTGGCCGCCAAAGAAGGTTGTAACTATTTCACCTTCAACATTCCCAACACCCTTTGCAAGGAATGTGGCCACATTGACAAGCGTTACCTCAAGGAATGTCCGCACTGCCACTCGAAAAACGTGGACTACCTCACCCGTATCATCGGCTACCTGAAGCGCGTGTCGAACTTCTCGCTCGACCGCCAGAAGGAAGCTGCACGCCGCTACTACGCCCATGCTTAAATACGTGAACCACGACATTGTGTTTCAGGAGTTTCCCGACGAGGTGACCCTGGCCATCAACCTTTCGCTCTGTCCCAACGGTTGTCCCGGTTGTCACAGCAGTTATCTGGCCGGCGACATCGGTGACGAACTCACCGAAGAGCGCCTATTGGCCTTGGTGAGTGGATATGATGGTGAAGTGACCTGCGTAGGACTCATGGGAGGCGACAACGATCCCGAAGCCGTGATGGCGCGATTTGAAACCATCAAACGTCACTTCGGCGGACGCATCAAAACCGGTTGGTACAGCGGTCGCGACACTTTGTCGGCCCATTTCAATCCCGAAGTGACAGACTATGTGAAGATAGGGCCCTACATCGCCGCCCAAGGGCCGCTCTCTTCGCCCACCACCAACCAGCGCCTCTATCGCGTCAACCACAGCGACAATTCGCTCGAAGATGTGACGGCCAGATTTTGGCGGAAGTGAAGGAGGAATTTTGATATTTTTTTTAATTGCCGGTGATTGGACGTGACTGAACGCTCCAATCACCGCAATTTGTTATATCACAAATGTTTACAAGTCTGTGACTGTGTGATTGGGAAAAAGGTAAACATTTGGGTATAGAGGGTAGAGAAAAGATAAAAAACGCTGAACCCCATTAAAAGTTTTCCTTTTTGTATCTTTGCAGAAGATAGGCGGCTTTCAGACCGTACTGCTATTCGGCAATTGAAACAAGTTTGTCTTCGTCTCTTCTTCGAGATTATCGGCTTTGAAAAGCCAAGTTAAGCTTTGTTTCAGTCCGTTCTTCAACTCTTAATCTATTTTGATAAAAAATCAAAGAGCGGCCTCGCCGGCCTGAAGGGTCGGCATAGAGTTAGCCCAGGTCGTCAGGCCTGGGTAACGTACACTCCTCTAACTTCCGGCCTGTAAGGTCGGTACACCAAAGCGAATTTTTTAAACGCACACTTATGCGTCATATGTCTACAATGTTTTTAGTTCATTGTGCCGACCTTACAGGCCGGATATTTAGATTTTGCCGCATAACCAG
>JBJFGJ010000052.1:3678-4897 GCA_051892575.1 Alloprevotella sp.
ACTATATGAAAATCGAAAAACTGCTCTGTAACGACATACAGAAAGCCATCAAGACACTCTACGGACAAGAAGCCACAAGCGAACAGGTGCAACTGCTCAAGACCAAACGCGACGTGGAAGGTCACCTTACGCTCGTGGTTTTCCCCCTGCTCAAAATATCACGCAAGAAACCCGAAGACACTGCCGACGAAATCGGTCGCTATCTCGTGGAAAACACCGAGAGCGTGTCGGCCTATAATGTGGTGAAAGGTTTTCTCAATCTCACCATTGCGCCCAAGGCTTGGGTTGAACTGCTCTGCGACATCAACGCACAGCCTCAGTATGGCTACGTGACTCCTACAGAAGAGTCGCCGCTGGTGATGATTGAATATTCTTCGCCCAACACCAACAAGCCCCTCCACCTGGGCCATGTGCGCAACAACCTGCTTGGCTGGTCGCTGGCCTGTATCCTCGAAGCCGGTGGCAACAGAGTGGTCAAGACCAATATTGTCAACGACCGCGGCATTCACATCTGTAAGTCCATGCTTGCCTGGCTGAAATATGGCAATGGCGAAACCCCACAGTCGTCGGGCAAGAAAGGCGATCACCTCATTGGCGACTATTACGTGGCCTTCGACAAGCATTATCGTGAAGAGGTGAAACAACTCAAAACACAGTTTGTGGCTGAAGGAATGGACGAAGATGCCGCAGAAGAAAAAGCCAAAGCCGAAGCACCGCTCATCAAAGAAGCCCACGATATGCTCGTGAAATGGGAGCAGGGCGACGAAGAGGTGCGAGCACTTTGGCGCAAGATGAACGAGTGGGTCTATGCCGGTTTTGACGAAACCTACAAAGCACTTGGCGTAAGTTTTGACAAAATCTATTACGAAAGCGACACCTATCTCGTGGGCAAGGCCGAAGTGGAAAGAGGACTCGAAAAGGGACTGTTTTATCGCCGCGAAGACGGTTCGGTATGGGCCAACCTCACGGCCGAAGGGCTTGACGAAAAACTCCTCATCCGTTCCGACGGCACCAGCGTGTATATGACGCAAGATATCGGTACAGCCAAGTTGCGCTTCAACGATTTCGCCATCGACAAGATGGTCTATGTGGTGGGCAACGAACAAAACTACCACTTCCAGGTGCTCTCCATCCTGCTCGACAAACTCGGTTTTGAATGGGGCCGCGACCTCGTGCACTTCTCTTACGGTATGGTGGAACTGCCCAACGGTAAGATGAA
>JBJFGJ010000053.1:0-4662 GCA_051892575.1 Alloprevotella sp.
ACAGACTGATTGTTTTTCACGTCGGTGGAAAACTCGCCAACCTGATAGGTTAGTCCGCGGTAGGTGTATTCGAAGGCCACGGCAAGCACCTGGTCGGTCTGCAGCGTCGACTTGAGCGACACATAGCCCAAAGCGGCGTTGAGCGTATATTCTGACGTGCTGAGCAGGCGGGCCGTTTCGAGTTTCTCGTAGTCTTTTCCGCCCTCGAGACCGGCAGCGTCGAGTGTGGCTGTGGTTTGCGATATCTGCCGGGCCCCATTGAGCGGTCCCACCAGCGTGGCATAGAGCGAGTTGGCGCCGTTGGCAGGTGTCGTTTCGCTGCCGGGTGTCCAGAGCGGATTGCTGATGTGGTCGTGCTCGCCCAAGTCGGTGAAGGCCACGATGTTGCGTGTGTTGGTGGTCGTTCCTGTCTTGTTGGTGGTCCAGATTTCGATGCGGTTGATGGTGATGCCCGAAGCCACATTGGGCAACTGCGACATGGCGGCGTCGTAGTTGCTGCGGAACTGATGGGCCAGGAAGAAGTGGCGGTTTTCCTCGTAGTCGTTCACGTCTATCTCAAAGTCGGTGAGTTGCACACCGCCCTTCGAGCTCACACTCTGGCTGCTCGATTTTTTCTGTGAAATCACCGTCTGCAACTTGAGTTTGCCAAATTGCAGGTCGGTCCTGATGCCGAAGAGTGATGACGCCCCGCGCACCAGTGATGAGTTTGATGGCAGCGACACGTTGCCGGCCTCGATGAGTTTGATGATTTCGTCTTCTTTCCCCTCGTAGTGCAGTTTGATGTCTTGCGTGTCAAAGTTGAACGTGGCTTCCGAGTTGTAGTTGAAGTCCATATTCACCTTGTCGCCCACTTTACCGTTTACGCTGAGATTGATTTTTTCGTCAAAGTCAAAACCAAACACACGGCGGTTGCGCTCGGCCAGCGAAGGGTCGTCGACAAAGCGCGTGTTGGCGCCGATTTTCAGTTCGGCACTACCTTGCGTCTTAATCCTCACGCCGCCCGGGCCGAAAATCTTGTTGGCCGGTCCGAGGTCAAACTGCATGTCGGTGAAATCAAACTTGTCTTTGCCCTTCTCCTTGAACGCTTCGCTGTTTTTCTGTCGGTAATAGTGGCGCAGCGAGCGCAAGGTCATCTGTCGGTCATACTCCTCTTTGGTCACGGCAAAGGGTGCTTCGAGGAAATAATCACCCAACTTCGTGCCCAACCTGTAGGTTCCCGTCTTCTCGTCATACCAAAAGTCCGTCTGCAGGTTCTCGGGGTTTTTCAAGTCGGCACCGGGCTTTTCCGTGTCGTCGGCCGACTGTATCGTGGTGGTGCTCACCTTGAACCGTGGCTTGACACTGTCGGCCTTCACTTCCGTCATAGTCGGAGAGAGGCCTTCTGCCTTCGCTTCTGCCACCGCAGGTGCCTCTGTGGGCTCAGCCGTCTGCCACACGACAAAACGGCTCGCGCCTGCCGCACTGAGAGTGAGCAGGGCAAGAGAAACGATGGCTGTCAGTGGCTTTTTGGGCATCAGATGAAGTTAAGGCTGGCTTTTGTGTTTAATATATATATAGGAGTGTGGACTTTTCGGCTCTTAGACTTTTTGTCTCTTAGTCTCTTAGTCTCTCAAAGCAACTTGAGTGCCTGTTTGATAATCTGCTCTACGGGGCAGTCGGGCTGGTCTTTGACAATCTGCCGCACCACTTTGCTGCCGGCTGCCGGCGGGAAACCCAACATTGTGAGAGCGGCCACAGCCTCTTCCATCCGTTCACGGGATGCCGAGGTGAGCGTTTCGCCCGTTTTCTGAACTGTGGCGTCGGCGGTGCCGAAGTCGAGAGCCATTTTGTCTTTCAGTTCCACCACGATGCGCTGCGCCGCTTTCGGGCCGATGCCTTTGACACTCTTGATCATTTTGACGTCTTCGCTGCGTATGATGTCGGCAAACTCGGACGGCGTGAAGGCAGAGAGCACCATACGCGCCGTCTGGCCGCCAATGCCCGAGATGCCAATGAGCAGGTCGAAGAGTTGTCGTTCTGATTTGGTGGCGAAGCCGTAGAGCAAGTGGGCATCTTCGCGAATGACTTCATAGGCGAACAGTCTCACTTCTCTTTTGCCTTGCAGGGCAGTATAGGTATTGAGCGAGATGAGCATTTCATAGCCCACGCCACCGGCCTCAACAATGGCCGAGGTGGGGGAGAGCTCATCCAATATGCCGCGGATGTATTCTATCATAACTTATAATAAACGGAAGAAAACACAGGATATTGTGTGAGAGAGCACGACCTCATGATTTTTCAGAACGGCATTTCGCCGCTGGGCGGTGCAAAGGGAATGTCGTCGGCAGGAGGTGGCGGGAAACTCTCCGGACTGCCGCCCATAGGACCTGTCGGCGCTGACATACGGCCACCCATACCGGTCTGTTCTTCTCCCGGCATCGGCACCACGGCGTCGTCGTCGATGTTTTGGAAACGCGCATACTGGCCCTTGAACGTCAACAACACGTCGCCCACCGCACCGTTACGGTGCTTGGCAATGATGATTTCGGCTTTGCCGCGCACGTCGCGCTCGTGTTCGTCCTTATATATATGGTAGTATTCCGGACGGTGGATGAACACTACCATGTCGGCGTCCTGCTCGATGGCACCCGACTCGCGAAGGTCAGACAATTGCGGACGTTTGCCCTCGTTGCCTTCACGGGCTTCCACACCACGGTTGAGCTGTGAGAGGGCAATGATGGGGATGTTGAGCTCTTTGGCCAGACCCTTGAGCGAGCGGCTGATCATAGACACCTCTTCCTGTCGGCTGCCAAAACGCATACCCGAGGCGTTCATCAGCTGCAGGTAGTCTATCATGATGACGCCGATGTTGTGCTCTTTCTTCAATCTTCTGGCCTTGGTGCGCAACTCGGAGACTGAGAGCGAAGGCGTGTCGTCGAGGAAGAGCGGTGCGCCATAGAGGTCTTTGATGCGGTGGTCGAGTTGTCCCCACTCGTAGGGCGCGAGTTGTCCGCTCTTGATTTTTTCGCCCGTAATCTCACACACGTTGACGATGAGACGGTTGACGAGCTGCACGTTGGACATTTCGAGCGAGAAGAAGGCCAGGGGAACTTTCTGGTCCACGGCAATATTCTTGGCCATACTCAGAGCAAAGGCCGTCTTACCCATGGCCGGACGTGCGGCAAGGATAATGAGGTCGGAGTTTTGCCATCCGCTGGTCATGGCGTCGAGTTTGTGGAACCCGCTGGCAATGCCGCTCAGACCGTCGCTGCTCTTGGCTGCATTTTGCAACAGGCTGTAGGCCTCGTTGATGACGGGGTCTATCTGAGTGTAGTCTTTCTTGAGATTTTGTTGTGAGAGTTCAAAGAGTTTGGCTTCGGCCTCCTGCATGAGGTCGTCCACGTCTTGCGTGGCGTCGAAAGCCTTGGTCTGTATGCCGCTGGTGTAGGTGATGAGTTCACGGGCCATGTATTTTTGGGCGATGATGCGCGCGTGATACTCAATATGGGCCGACGAGGCCACCATACCGCTCAATTGGGTGATGTAGAAGGCTCCGCCCGCGTTTTCGAGTTCACCGGTGCGGCGCAGCTCCTCGGTGACGGTCAGCAAGTCGACGGGTTTCTGCTGGATGTTGAGAGCCTGTATGGCCTCATAGATTTTCTGATGCTTGGGCTCGTAAAAAGACTGTGGCTTCAATATTTCGCTCACCATTGAGAAGGCGTCTTTCTCTACGAGCAAGGCACCGATGACAGCTTTCTCAAGTTCGGGAGCCTGAGGTTGCAGATGTCCGAAACCGTCGGTGGCCGGTGTGGAGTCTTTGCGATTGCCGCCGGTTGCTTTGCGTGTGTGGCGTGTATAAGTATTGGGTTCTGGCATAAGGGGAAAGGAGAGGATTATTGTTCGTTGTCTTCAGGTTGGGCTTCATAGCAACCTATGTCGCTTTTGCCGTCGGCTGTGCGGTCGCGGCCAAGGAGGTCGCGGGGATAGGTGGCGAGGGTAGTGGCGTAGTCAGCTCCGCCCACGGCTTGCGATTTCGGGTTGAGGGTGAAGGGGAACTCCAGCGTGGTGAGGTTGAAGCCGGGAGTGAAGTTGTCTTCGCGCCACACCTCATTGGGCTTCTTGTCATTATCCCATAGGCAGCCCCTGATGCGCTCGTCTTCAGCCTCGGGCGTGTTGAGCAAGCAGTTGACAAATTCAAACTCAAAGGCTTCGTCTTGATAGCGCTCCGAGGCTTGGCCCATGATTTCATCGTCAGAATAGCCCGTGATGAGGCAGTTGGTGAATGAGGCTTTAAGCAGCGGATGGCGCACATCGCCCAGGCTGTTGGTATAGCGCAGAGCCACGCCACGGCCGCCTTGGAAGAGATAGAAGTTGGCTATGGTGCAGTGCACAAATTCGTGATGCCCGCCCACGAGAGTCACGCAGTTGCCGCCGGCATTGGTAATCTGGCAGTTGCCCACATAGAGCCGGCAGTCGGTGGCTTGGAGACAATCGCCAGCGACGTTGTGGACGATGGTGTTTTCAAGGCGCAGTTTTTCGCGGTCTGTGTCGGCCGAGTCGCATCTGATGCCAAACGTGCCACTATGGATGTCGGCGTGGTTGATGCGGTTGCCATAACTGGATGAGGCTATGACGATGCCACCCCACTGTCCCGGGATACGGTCGTAGGGCTGGTTGGAAAAC
>JBJFGJ010000054.1:0-4627 GCA_051892575.1 Alloprevotella sp.
AGGCGGCCGTGGCAATGACAAGATGGGCAGATTTTTTGAGCAACATTTTCATGGTCTCGGGGATTGGGCGGCGCGGCAGGGCGTTTAGCGCTTGCTGTCTTCAAAAAGGCGACGACGCTCGGCGTCGGTGAGGCTTTGGTAGCCGTTTTGTTTGATTTTCTGTAAAATCCGGTCTATTTCTTCCTGGTCCTTTCGCTTTTTCTCGTCGGCGTGACGGGCGTTGTAGTCGTAGTCGGCCGAGCGGTCTGAAAAGCGTGCCGAGTCTTTTTTCTTTGGTTTTGAAGCCTTGAACCACTGTTTGAAGCGGTCTTTCAGACGGGACCAGGGCGAGGCGGAACGGCGCGGCGTCCACGTTTGCCAACCCTCAAAGCGACTGCGCCCCTTGCCGCGCCAATAGAGTATGAGCAAGAGGCCGAAGAGCATACCGCCGAGGTGGGCGAAATGGGCCACGTTGCCGTCGCTGGCAAAGGCCGAAATCAATTCAATGACGGCGTAACCGCAAACAAAGTATTTGGCCTTGAGAGGAATGGGCGGCAGAAGCAGCATGATGCGCTCGTTGGGGTAGGTCATACCAAAAGCCAGCAACACGCCATAGCAAGCGCCACTGGCGCCTATGGTCGGAGCGATGCACTCAGTGAGCAGGTAACGCGACTGGTTGGCAAAATCGAGCAAATTCCAGCGGCCGTCAATCTCGGCCAAGGGCAGGCCGGCGTAGCTGCCATTCCCCACGGCGATGAAGTATTCGCCCAACTGCCACAATTCTTGACACAATGCCGCACCAATGCCGCAGACGAAATAAAAAATAATGAAGCGCTTCTCGCCCATAGCCTGCTCGACAATTCGCCCGAACATCCAGAGCGAAAACATATTGAAGAACAGATGGGAGAAGTTGGCGTGGAGAAACATATAGGTGACGGGCTGCCAGACGCCGAAGTCGGACGACAGGATAAAGTGCAGACCGCACACGCGAGTAAGGTCGACACCTCGCTGCTCAAAGACCAAAGCGGCCATGAAGCAGATGAGGTTGATGATAAGCAGGTTTTTGGTGACGGGAGGTAGATTTCTCATAGTTGTTTTTGTGATGGCGGGCCGCTTACGGCAGGGGATGGGCGGCCAAATAGAGCGCGGCGCGACGGGCACGCTCGGCGACGGGCTGGTTGATAATGTCGACAATGTCGGCCTGCTCGCAGTCGATGGCCACTCCTTTGGCCAAGGCACTCTTGAACATGAAGCAACTCGGCCCCGTGGTGACGCTGCCCAGATAGCAATCGCTGCGCCGCAGCAGTTCGATGCCGGCCAGGAAGCGCTGCATTTGCACACGCTTGGCCTCGGCGGCGGTGGCGGCAAAAGCCGAGTTGACATAGCCTTGCTCTGTGGGCCGACAGAGGGTCTTTAGGCTGAGCGAGGGCGCGAGGCGGCGAAGTTCTTCAAAAAGGCGGTAGTCGTCGGTCAGGACATAGACATCGCGACCCCGGGCCAGGCGGGTGAGCGGTTCGACATAGCGGCTGACGGGCAGCAAAGCAGTTTCGGTGACCTTGTCGCCACCTCGCAACTGGCAGGATATGAAATGCGGCGACAGACCGAGTGACCCGATGAGTTCGTCCACGGCCCGACGGGTTTCGGCATTAAAGCGCCACGTGATGTCGGCCATACGGCCAAAAGCTTCAATATAGGGCAGATTGATGTCAAGCGCGGGAATGGTCACTTGGTCGGGCTTGAGACGCAGCGAATGAGAGAGCCGCACGCGCCGGCCGTAGGTTTTCAAGGCCAAGACATTGCCCACAAAATGCCTCAAGCGGAGTTTGACCATCCAGCCGAGGGAGATGGCCCGGCGACGCTCTTTCTGTGCCAACCAAGACCGCCACGTGGGGGCCGGATAGAGATTGTAGCGATGATGAAACGCCTCGTGGACTTCCTCACAAAAGGGCTCGAAATAATCGGCCCAACCATTGGCGTAACCGAAATTGGCATCGTCGGCATAAAGCGAGAAGCGCCACTGCTTTTTAAGGCAATAAATCATGGCGTTGAGCATGGCCGAATATTCGGCAAAGAAGCCGGCATCCACGCCAAGGTGCCACACCATCTGGGGACGGTGTGAGGCATTGACGCGCTGGTAGGCGGAAAGAAGTGGGTCGGAGTTCATCGGCACGAAGACTTTGCGGCAAGGCCACAGATGTATTCAGAGACTTATTGCTCGGGAGCGAAGAGAGGGTCCCAAGCGGGCAGGACGGTGGGTTTCTGACGGAGCAACTGCAGCGTCTTTTCGGGCACAAACCGCTTCTCAACAACGAGGCGGAACATATACTCCTCAAACCATCTGTCGGTCATGATGAGGTGACCCTGATAGCCTGAAGAGGGGCCCCAAGAGTTTTCCACCATCCACTTCTTGGGCCAGCCGTCGGCGTCAAGGTCAACGGCCATCAGCGTCATAGCGTGGCTCGAAGCGGAAGCGAAGGTGCGGATGCGGTCGGCCTTGTCCATGGGAAAGGTCGTGTTGAAGAGGCTCTCGTAATCGTAGTTGTCAAGACTGAGCACGCCCGTCTTTGAGTTGTAACATTTGCCCACGTCACAAGAAAAGTACATCATCACCGAGTCTTTAATGGAGGCAATCGCCATCTGCTTGATCTCGTCGATGGGCAGGTTGAGGTAGGTCCACTGACTACCGTCGTAGGTGTGGCGGTCGTATTCGATGGTGTAGGTCTTATGGTAGGGACGTGTGGGGTCGTTCATGAGCATGACGTAGTTGTTTTTCAAGTCGGCTCCCACAAATTCGGCATAAAACGAGAGGGGCGTGTATTTTTTCGTCTCTACAGGCGTACCGGCAGCGTCGGTGCGTGTCCATTCAAACTCAGTGGGCGGCTCGCCGAGACATACGGCCAGCACGTGGTAGACGGTGGCGAGCATTTCGGTCTTGCGTTGCTGGAGTTTGGCGGCCTTTTCGCCTTTGGCCACGCGGCTTCTGAGCTCAAGCGCCCACTCGCGGAGCTTGAGCTGCAAGAGTTGCGACATCTTCGAGGTATTGTTGGCGGCGTAGCTCTCGGGCATCACTTCGGCGGGCACTAAGCCGTATTTGGTCACCACGTCTTGTACGCCGCAGAAGGTGCCACCGTCGGAAAGCGGGTTCTTGAGCAGCCATTCGTTGGTCTTGTCGTCGAGAGGTTTACCGGCATTGTCGATAACGGCCTGCAGGAAGAGGTTTGACTTCTCCAGTTGGTCGTAGAAGAAGCAATAGGCCTGCGAAAACTGGAAAGAGCCCAAACCATATTGCTCAATCATCTTGGCACGCATCACGTTAAGGCCGGTGAAGAGCCAGCAGCGGCCGCTTGAGGCTTGGTCGGTGATGCCTTTTGAGTTGACTTTGTCAGAAAAATGCACATCGCCTGCCTTGGTGCGTTCGGGCGACGTGGCCAACTGGTTGATAGACGTGGAGAAGAGGGCATTGCGCAGAGCCTTGTCGGCCACAGTTTCCGACTGGGCTTGCTTGATTTGCCGGAGCATGTCGGCCGTGATGCCGCCGTTCTGGCTTTGGGCCACGGCAGTGGCTGTGCCGGCCACGAGCAAGAGAGTGAGGAGTGTCTTTTTCATTATGGGTTTGATTTTTGTTTTGTTCTGAAAGAGAAAGGCGGTTCCGCATAACCGAAGCGCTCCACCCGCGGATAGATCTTGTCCAACAAGACATAAAACAACAGGGCAGAGACGAAACCGAAGACTACATCAATGAAATAATGGGCCTGGATATAGACCGTGGCCATGCAGAGCAGGAGGTAAAGGGGCATGAGCCACCACATCAAGCGGCGGTTGTCGCGACGAAGGATGAGCATAAGGATGGTGCTCACGCCGACGTGGGACGAGGGGAAGGCGGCCGTTGGGCGCTCGCCGCTGGCCTGTGCGCTTTCCACCAGAGTGCGGAAAAGGCCGTTACCGCCCGGCGAGGGGAGCATGTCGAGCCCGATGTGGCTGTGCGGCCCCACGACGTCAAACGTCCCGGAAGCGGCCTGGTCCAGTCCGATGGTATGGAAATAATATTGTGGACCGCCCACAGGCACGAAGAGATAGATGAGATAATAAAGGAAAAAGGCGGCCAGCACGATGAAAGCCGTACGGCTGAACGTGGCCGTGTCTTTGAAGAGCGGCACAATGACCGTGAGGGCAATCATAGGGTAATAGGCGAAATAGCCCAAGTTGAGGGCTTCGCTGTACCATAAGTCAGGATAGGCTTGGCTGAAGCTCAGGGCGGGCTGGAAGCCGAACAGCCATTGGTCGGCGCGGGCAAAGACCCAGTCGAGATTGTCAAAGACGCGACAGAACTCGTAGGTCTCGGGATACCAAACGCTCAAGAGCGAGAGGGGATAGAAGTAGCGCACGAGGAGAGTAAGCCGGCAAGGCTTCAGACGGTAGAGGACCAGAGCCAACGCCATTCCGGCCACGACGCAGAGGCGTGTAAACATGATGGTCTGCGGCGCCGAGAGGCGGGTCCATAGGCAGAGGGCAATGAGGGCGGTGACAAGGGCGTAGGCCAACGTGGCTTTTTCCACGCCAACGAGTCCGCGCTCTTTCTTCAAAGGTTGCAAAAGTGTCAGAGCCATTTTTGGGATTTATACCAGGCCACACTCTCAGCCACGCCTCG
>JBJFGJ010000055.1:0-4578 GCA_051892575.1 Alloprevotella sp.
TTTGCGCGAAACCTTATTCTTGACGCGCCAAAATACGACGAATATAGTTGAAACAATTCTCCTTTTTATTCATCCTAACTTAATTAAACCGTATGAAACATTCTACTTTTCTGGCCACGGCTCTCGGTTTTTTCGCTTCCCTGAGCGTGGCAGCTTCGAGTTACAACGAAGTGCAGTTGACTTTCACCCGTACCGGAACGGCCGTTAACACCGTCACCGTAAGCGTCGCCGACGAAAACGGCACAGCCATCGACGGCGTGACCGCCGAGTTAGTGTCTTTGAAAAAGACGGGCGATGCGGATTGTGAATTTAAGGCCAATCAAGGCACCATTACAAGTAATGACTTGACTCCCAACTACGACAACACGCAAAACGGATATATGACCTTCGTGTTCAAGATTTCGGGTCTCTCTGATTTTAATTGGAACAAATGCGCTTTGAATATTTTGCCGGTAAATGCAAGTGGCGTAGCACAAACCCCTAAGCAGCGTCTCTTTGACTTTGAAGTGGGCTATGGCGACAGCGAAAGCAACTTCACCACACTGGCAACCATTAACAACAAAAATGTCTGCAACACGCCAGACGCGACCGAATCAACAAGGCACGACGTTACCCTTCGTGGCACAAGCAGCACGGCAAGCAATCCCCTTTATCTGAAAATAAAGTTGACGCGAACTGATGCTGACGGTTGTTTTGTCACCCTTACAAAAATCACACTCAGCAAAGCAACCACCTATCCCGTCACGCTGACCGCTACCGAAAACGTGGGCAATGCCGCCACCTTCAGTGCTTTTGAAGCCACCACCGTACCCGACGGCGTGAATATCTGCAAAGTCGTGACAAACGACGACAACACTACGGCCACCCTCACGAAAGTTGAAGGCAACGTCATTCCGGCAAATCAAGGAGTCATCTTGCTTTCAAGCGCCCTCACCTCGGCCGAACTTACTCCCACCTCTGAGACCGGCGAAGCCTCTTCTTTCAGCGACAACGAACTCATAGCCATTCCCAATGGCGGCACGCCCTCGGCTGAAGGCAAAACAATCTACGTATTCAATAAAAACAGTGAAAGCAATGCCCTTTTCTCGCTTCTCGACACGACCAATGGAAGCTTCGAAGCCAACAAAGCCTGCCTCGGCATCTCCACATCGGGCGAAGCCCCTGCCACCATCCGTATGAGCCTCGACGGCAACCTCACCGGCATCGGCGCCGTGGCCACCGAGCAGCCTGCCGCGGACGACAACACGCTCTACGACCTCGCCGGCCGCCGTCTGACAAAGGCCGCCAAAGGACAAATCTGCATCAGCTCGGGCCGCAAGATTGTCGTGAAATAAACCCATGTGTCAAACCATTAACTTCACAGAAACTATGAACAAGAAAACATATCTCGCCCCCCAGTCAGAATTTATGACTTGCCACACCGAGGGTATGATCGCCACGAGCGACCCCACCGTGACCATCTCAAACGACGAAGGCGACAAGGCCGCAGGCAGCGCGTCGCTCACCGACCGCAAAAACCAGTGGGGCAGCGCCCTTTGGGAAGAATAAGCATAAAAGACCAAGAGTCTAAAAAATCAGACTCTTTAAGTCCACATACCCCGGCTCGGACCCGACAGGTCCGGGCCGTTTTGTCTTGAAGGCGTAAACCTGCCGGGCACAACACCGCTACCCAAGGTGCCGGTGTCACTACGTGCCACCTCTGTCCCGGGCTATAGTCTCATTGGCCCTTCAGGCCGTACTTGACCGCTCAAACTCTTAGTCTCTTAGTCTCTTTGACTCAAAAAAATGTATTAATTGGCGGCGGCTCGGCAAATCAAGCAAGCTGGTCTGCACTCGCCTTGCACAATTTCTGCGCAAAAATCGCCATTTAGAGCAAAAAAGGCATCAGAACGGTGGCAATGTTGCTCAGATTATTTATCTTTGTGCCGTTTTCAAGCCAAACAGATAACGACACAATAAATATTTATGGAAAAATTAGTCATTAACTCTTACGAAGATTTCGCCTCACACGTGGGCCAAGTGCTCGGCACGTCCGACTGGCTCGAAGTGCCCCAAGAGCGCATCAACATGTTTGCCGACGCCACTCTCGACCACCAGTGGATACACGTAGACACCGAGCGAGCCAAAGAAGGCCCCTTCGGCCAGACCATCGTGCACGGCTACCTCACACTCTCTCTCCTGCCCTACCTTTGGGAGCAGATCATCGAGGTGAACAACCTCAAGATGATGGTGAACTATGGCATGGACAAGATGAAGTTTGGCCAAGCCGTTTTGAGCGGTCAGAGCATCCGCCTCGTCGCCGTGCTCGAAAGCATCGCCAACCTGCGCGGCACGGTGAAAGCCGAAATCAAATTTACCATCGAAATCAAAGACCAGCGCAAGCCTGCCCTCACCGGCGTGGCCACGTTCTTGTATCATTTTAATTGAAGAAGAGACAAAGAGTCAAAAAGACAAAGAGACAAAGAGTAGCTTGGCCGCTCAAACTCTCTTAGTCTCTTAGACTCTTAGTCTCTTAGTCTATCCAACAGATAAACCGTTCGGCCGGCCCGGACTTCTCAAAGAAGTTTCGGGCCGGTATTGTTTCGTTTCGGTCATAAAATCTAACGAAGAGAAAAGATTTTGTGGATTATTTGCAATAAATGTCACTAAAATACCCTAACTTCGCAGCTTTCTGACACCAATTGACTAATCATCCAATTTCTAAACCTTTCTCTTATGAAACCCAAACACCCCTTCATTTGGGCCATCGCGGCCGTCATAACCCTGTCGGGCTTGGCCGCTTGTAGCGACGACGGCGACCTCCTGCCCGGCGGCGACCTCGACGACACAGGAGCCGACACCGTCCCGGGCCTTGTGTTCAGCTACGACAAGTTTCTCACGCCCGACGACGTGAAAATCGTTTCGGCCGACACCACCCTCATCTCCGTGAGCCGTGCCTACCTCGAGAGCCAAGACATCCAGGTGAAGCCCGGCCGTGCCGTCTGCATTTGGCGCACCATCAACACCGAACCCTTCATCCGCATCGTCGACGGCGTGAGAGACGACGGCACCACGCTCACCCTCACCACGCGGCCCGGCGATATGGGCGACATGTGGTCCGACCTCGACATCAAGATGGACACCGAGCTCTACGTCGACTCCACCATTCAGTCGCCCCTTCAGCCGGCCGAAGGCGCAGCCGGCCCGGCCGGTGTAGACTTCCGGCGCTATATGGATGCCGACAGCGTGCTACATCCCGCCGTCATCATCGTGACCGACGACTCCCTCATCAATGCCGGCGGCAGTCCCGAAGCCTTCACCGCCGAAGAACTCCTGGCCGAAAACAGCCGTTTCAATTTCCTCGACATCCACATCAAAGACTGCAAAGCCACCATCCCCATCAGCACCCACGGCAAGTTCTTCATCAACTTCCTTTTCAATGCCGAGTCGGGGCTCAACCTTGAGGCCAAGGTGAAACGCTTCAAACTGAAAAAGTTTGAGTGCAGCCTGAGCGGCTACGTCCAGACCAGTCTGACGGCCGGAGTGGAAGTCAGCAAGCCCGCCCAGCCTCTGAAGAAAGATTTTGAGCTCGTCAAGTTCCCCCGCTATACGGCTGTGTTTTGGTGTGGTCCCATCCCCGTGGCCGTGTCGTTGAACTCCGGCCTCAAGTGGATAAACGAAGCCCTCTTTTCAGCCCAAGGCACCATCTCGGCCACGGCCTCAGTGCGCGCAGACTATAAAGAAGGCGTTGTCTACGAAGGCGGCTGGAACGCCGTGAGCAGCTCGAGCGTCACCACCTCGGCCGGCCTCGACAAGGTAGAGACCTCCATCAGCGGCCGTCTCACCTCGGGTGTCATGCTCTTTGCCAACGTCATGCTCTATGGCTGTGCCGGCCCCGAGATAGGCATCGGCCCGTATGTGGAAAGCAACGTCAAAGCCGCCGTCAACTGGACCGAGACGCCTCCCACCGTCCACCTCACCACCGACGGCACCATCAACGTGGGCGGACAGATTGGCGCCAAACTCAAGATATGGAAATGGACCATCGGCGACTGGAGCACCCGTTTCTCATTCTGGAAAAAGCAGGTGTGGAACTTGGAGAAGACCTACGCGCTCTGACGCCGCCGCGGTCCGTCAAGGCGGCAACCGCCCCGGCCGCTTGTCTTTTTGCCGACAAGGCAAAAACATTATTTTTGAACTAAAGAAATAAGGGAGAAGCCCGATTGGGGGCTTCTCCTTTATTGTTTGAGCCCATTACGGACATAAGGCGCGGGGACGCTGTCCTTATGGGAGGGAAAACTGACCTTATGCGCGAAATCTCTGTCCTTATTCCAGACACTTCGAGGCCTAATCCACTCGGCCACGAACCTCATCCGGCACATTTTTGGAGGCGGAAAGACCTTTCACCATTAATTTTTTGAGTGGAATGAAAGTTTTTCCGTCACGCTCAACCCCTTCTTTCAAACGGCCGGGCAACGGGAAGAAAACGGCAAATCGTTTTTAGATCATATCCACACGGGCCCGTACCAAAACAAACGGCTTTGCCAGTCCGCAGCTATACTTCTGAGTCAAAATGAAATAAATATTTGTGCTTTTGAA
>JBJFGJ010000056.1:0-4391 GCA_051892575.1 Alloprevotella sp.
CATTGATATATAGGTAATACGTATTAGGACGTACCTGCAAAAGGGATTTTATAGAAGCACACGTAATGTTATATTCAGTAACACTGGGATCTACAGTGGCAGGTGAAGCCGATACAAGGGAATAATAATCAAGTGCCGGTACATTAGCCATCACATCATCTCCTTCAGTCAGTTCGTAATTTGAAACGACATAGGGATCTAAACCATCTTGAGGATCGTATTTTATAGTAGCGTATATTGCCTTTATTTGCAGTTCCTCAGAAGCTTCTGCCATTGTGAATGTAGTGGCTACATCAGCCATCCCTCTCACCAGTTTGTTGTTGTTAATGCGCAAGTATCTGTTACCACCATAAGCTTCGTCAAGGAGTCTAATGGTACCATCGGACTGATATTCGAGCAGATACGCTCTTGGCGTTGTGTTTAATTCAACAGGAGTTTCGCCATCAGTGCCGGATGTGGTATTCAAGTATTTGCGTGTAGGTCTATTGTAAAGATAGTAATGGCCATCACCAGAGGCTTTAAGTGTCCAAACGCACTCTTTAGTGAGTTCGCTGGTAGCCAAAACCGTGGCAGAGGCATCATCTGCTACAGGATATTTATTATCAGAAGATGCTAAAGTAATTTGCTTGTCGTTGAGAGATGTATGTCGTGTTCCGAAAATTGTCGTATTATACATCTGTATAACATACATTGCCTGATAATACTGTTCCTCTGTGGATACAGTGGTCGGGATAAACGTGGTATTATCAAAATAAGCGATATACGTAGCGTAATTTTCTAAACGGTAAGTATCGCCAACTGAATACTGACTCTTAACGGCTGTAAGTACATTGGTGTAGTTTGTGGCATAATCAATGGTTACACCAGACAAATCAACAGCCTCAAATGTGACTTGAGAACCGGTGCAACCATCGCCAATAGCCGCACCACTATCCCATGTAGCCAGAAAACCATCTCTGTTGTTCCAAGTATTGTTGGCTGTGCCGTGGTAAACAAAATCTTCGTAAGTTTTGTCGGCTGGCGTTTTACGGTCAAACACTGTAACGGGAGCCTCTCCAATACTCTCCAGCATAAATTTACTGTACATTCTCGCGCGAGCTGCCTTTTCGGTACTGGTCATACCGAGAACAGCGCTGGGACCTGCGGCCATATTGTAGAACTGATAACCGTCGGTTTCATTGCCGGTCACACACCACAAGGCACGCATATCGGTGTCTTCTGCGGATGTGGCAGAGAGTTTAAGAGAACCATAGTCTCCAGTCTGTGACAATGTGATGTATTTGCCACCATCGATTTTCATCTTATACCATTTGGTATCAGAAGCCCATGTCGTAGCTGACGGGTCGGGCGCTGTTGATGTCGTAAAAGTCTGCGCATCAACTGAGTTTGTCGCAGCCATAAATAGTGCAGCGACAAGCCCTAAGAAAAGTTTGAGTCTTTTCATTTGTAAGGATAAATTAATTGGTTGATAATAAAAAATAAATTGATTGCGGCGGATGGGTACCACACATACCGACGACGACACAGACTGAGGGCTGTGCGTGACGGATAAGTGGCAAAGGGATAAGGTTATCCCCCGGAAAGTGGTTGTAAGGATGGCTTTAAGCCCCGGCGTGGACGGATTGGTTGGATTGGTTTGGTTGGTTGGGCGTCGCGGCCGGGCAGAAAAATAAATTGGTTGGTTGATTTGGTTGGATTGGTTGGCGGCTTTGACAATGAAGTCATTACCGTGCATTTTCTGCGCCACAAATTTATGAATTGTCTTGATTTTAATAAAATTAAAACGAAAAAAATGTAAGAGACACGACGTAATAAAACGGGAAAGACGGTGTTTTGAAAAGTCGAGATGGCAAATTGTATGGTCTGTTGTGCGCGTGTTCGGTTTGCGGTATGAGGTATTGAACAGGATTTTTATTAAACAATCACAACGGCCTCAGTTGCACGCAAAAAAATAATTGGCAGATTGACAAAGAATTTGTACTTTTGCTGCCGAATAGCTATTAACATGACACGTAGACTTCATTTCTTTCCCCTCATAACTCTGACGGCAGCGCTCGCGCTCACCTCGTGCAACGAATATACCCGTATGCAGAGCAGCCAGAACTATGACATGAAATATGAGCTGGCCAAGCAGTATTATTTCGACGGCGAATATAACCGCGCCTCGCTCTATCTGCAAGAGGTCATCGCCATGCTCAAAGGTACGGACAAAGGCGAAGAGTCGCTCTTCTTGCTCGGTATGGCCAACTATAACGCCCGCAACTATGACGCCGCCGTGGCCTATCTGCGCAAATATTATCAGTCTTACCCCAAAGGCATTTACACCGAAAAGGCACGCTTCATGGCCGGTATGGCTTTGTACAAGAACACGCCGGAAGTGAAACTCGACCAGACTGCCACGTTTGAGGCGGTGACGGAATTCCAGAATTATCTTGAAGTCTACCCCATCGGTGAGCGTAGCGCACAGGCGCAGGAGATGATCTTCAAACTGCAAGACCGACTCGTGGAGAAAGAATTGCTCTCGGCACAACTTTATTATAACCTGGGCACGTATTTCGGCAACTGCTCCAACGGCGGCTCCAACTATCAGGCCTGCATCATCACGGCCGAAAACGCCATTAAGGAATACCCCTACACCTCCCTGCGCGAAGAGTTTGCCTATCTCATTCTCAAAGCCAAATTTGAACTCGCCGCCAACAGCATCGACCTGAGACGCGAAGAACGCTATCACGACGCCATCGACGAATACTACGGTTTCACCAACGAATATCCCGAGTCTAAATATCTCAAAGAAGCCGGCAATCTCTATAAAAAAGCACGCAAATACGTGAGCGAAGAGACCAAGACCGACGAGGAATAACTCCCGGCACTCCTATATTTATATAGCAGCAACATTGACAATAAAACACTCAAAATAATCACACACAACAATGGACTACAAGAAAAGCAAGGCGCCTACCAACACCGTGACCCACAACCTGATGGATTTCTGCAAAGGCACGGACAACGTCTATGAGAGCGTGGTCATCATGTCGAAGAGAGCCAACCAGATCTCTGTGAAAATGAAAGAAGACCTCGCCAAGAAGCTCAAGGAGTTCGCTTCGAGCAACGACAACCTCGAGGAGACTTTTGAAAACAGAGAGCAAATCGAAATCTCGAAATACTACGAGCGTCTGCCGAAACCCACACTCATCGCCGCCGACGAGTTCCTGGGCGGCAAACTCTATTTCCGCAACCCCGCCAAGGATAAAGAAAAACTGTCGTTTGACTTATGATACAGCGCAAACAAACCCTTTGGCTGCTCTTGGCAGCCGTGTGCCTCGTCCTGACGCTGGCTATTCCCGTAGGCACCATCATCTCTAAAGACCTTACGTTTTCTGATCTGACGGCCCTCGGCTTTGGTGCCGACGTGGACGCCGCAGTGGGTGCTCATACGCCCTGGGGTGTGTTGACGCTCACCGCTCTGGCCTTTGTGGCCACCGTTTTGGCTATCTTCGGTTTCAAAAACCGCGCCAAACAGCTCAAGATGACCAACATCATGATGCTGCTCTCGGCACTGGCCATCGTGGTGACCTATATCTATGTGCAGTCTTATACGCCTGAAGGCTTCATGAACGACCTCAAACCCGGTTGCGTGCTCTACTTCGTGGCTTACGCGGCCGGCTTTATGGCTCGCAGAGGCATTCGCAAAGACGACGAACTCGTCAAAGCTGCCGACCGCATCAGATAAATCCTTAAAATCCTGTCGTTATGTCGCTCAACAAAGTGATGCTCATTGGCAATGTGGGGAAAGAACCAGAAGTGCGCTACATCGACAACGGTGTGGCCACGGCCAGTCTGACCCTTGCCACCGACACGCCGGGCTATACGCTGGCCAACGGTACGCAGGTGCCGCCGCGCACAGAATGGCATCAGGTGCTGCTCTGGCGACGCTTGGCCGAAATCGTGGAGCGCTATGTGCACAAAGGCGATAAACTCTATATCGAGGGACAAATCCGCACACGCTCTTACGTGGACCAGCAAGGACACCAGCGGCGCATCACGGAGATATGGGCCGAACATATGGAGATGCTCACACCCAAAGCCCAGACTGGGGCCTCACCAACCGCCGCGCCGACTTCGGGCACTCCGCAATAATTGTGACTGCCGAGACATGAACGATTTGAAGAACGACTCTTTACGGCAAATTGCCGACACAATGAATATCCGCCTCGCCCTACGGCTGAACACCGGGAGCGAGGCGGAACTTTTACAGCCCATCAGTGCCGAATGGCAAAAGATTTATGCCCATACGCTACCCACTCAGCCTATGCGCAGAAGAGAGCGACTTTGCGCGGCTGCGATGGTGGCAGAGATGTTGGGCCAAGCGTATGGCATAGGCCACGACGAAG
>JBJFGJ010000057.1:0-17710 GCA_051892575.1 Alloprevotella sp.
GTTAGGCCTGTAGCTAGCGTTCATCCTGAGCCAGGATCAAACTCTTCATTGTAAATATAAATGATAAATTGTTTTTCCGTTTGACTCTTGGGATAGAATTGACGTACTTGATTTTACCCGAGTCTGTCATTGCTGACTGACTCTGTCTTGTACCTCTCTCAAAGTTTTATGTGAAGTCTTTCAAAGAACTCTTTCTTAGTGGCCTCGCGGTTGAGGCGGTGTGCCTTGTTCCGTTTAGCGAGTGCAAAATTACACACTTCCTACATATCCTCCAAACATTTCTGCAATTATTTTTCAAAGAAAAGTCACTCTTTTTCATTAAACCACTGAAAAACAAGAACAAAGATGATGATATTTTTTTGAAGTTTTTTCGTCACAATCTGCCGACTGACGTGAGTAGGCCTTAAACTGAGCAAAAAAATGTGTTTGACGGCTGAGGATGTTTGGTGTATTAGAAGGATGGATTTTTGTCGTCTTTTTATTGAAGAGTACCTTCGGTATCTGTTTTTCGTCATCACGCTGCTCTGTCAGGCAATAGTATCTTACGCGCGCACGCGTATATTATATGTATAGGTAAAAAACGAGCTTTGGCTCATATTTTGTCTTGAAGCCGCAGACACTTGTTTTATAGAGACGCCGGCGCAAAGCGAATGACGGGACAGGAAGGGGCTGATGTGACGAAAAAGAGCGGCGGCCGGCGTAATTTCTAATGATTTATCCCTACATTTGCAGTAATCAACGGGGCGGCCATTGCTGCCGGCTGCTTCAACTGCCAAAAATCAAGGATATGCGTAAAATCACCTCATTTTATAGTTTGCTGTTTGTGTTGGCTGCAGGCATTGTCGCAGGCAGTCTGCAAAGTTGCCAAGGTTCGATGAAACACATTGTAGGTGCCGACCGCGACGACCACGGTTGCATTGGTTCTGCGGGCTACACCTGGAGTTATGCTCTACACGACTGTGTGCGCATCTGGGAGGTGGGTGAAGAGTTGAGCTATGGACAGAATACCATCACACTTATTTACAGCACCGACTCTCTCTTTGCCGAACTGTTTGGCAAAGACGATTTCCATGTGATTTGCCGCAAGAAGAAAGGCGAGAGCCTGTGGGTGGCACGTCAAACGGGCGAAAAAGTATACATCCGCAACGGGGTGACCACTGCCGAAACACGCAACGGCGTTTTCACCCGCACACCGGGCAAGTGAGGGTGCGAGGGACGCGTGTTCTTTGCGCTACCCTACGTTATAAAAAAGTTCAAGAAAACTCTGCAACTCTACATATCAAGCGGCAACACCAAAGTTGTCAAGCCGTTGAGAGTGTAGAGTTGGCATAGTTAACCCTACACTACACACAACCTTACATTCAGAATTATCCGGCCAAGCCGTCAGAAGCGGTTTGGCCGTTCCAGTTTTTATACGGATTTTTGCGCAGTTGCGAGTTATAATAGCGTCGGTCGCCGGTCACTTCTTCACCAAGGAAGTCGGGCCGGACGAAGGTTTCGTCGGCACGGCTTAGCTCGACCTCGGCCACAACAAGCCCGGCATTGTCTCCAAAAAATTCGTCCACCTCAAAGGTGTGCTTTCCCGCAGGCACGAGCCATCTCACCTTGTCCACAATACCCGGTTCGCAGAGTGTGAACAACGACAAGGCCTCGTCGATAGTGATTTCTTTTTCAAACTCATAGCGCGAGAGGCCGTTGTCTTTCGAGGGGCCTTTGATGGTGAGGTAGGCTTTTTTGTCTCTGAGGCGCACGCGCACGGTGCGGCCGCGCTCGCTACAGATATAGCCCTGCTTGATACGCGTCGACGAAGTAGCCAGTGACTTATAGTCGCCTTTGACGAGGAACTTTCGCTCTATTTCGAGTCCCATTTGTCAGTTGAAGAAATAGTAGTAGATGCAAATGAAGATGACCACCATGGCGATGAGCCCGATGAAAATCCCATTGACCACACGGCGGGCCTGTTCGGCTTCACGTTTGTTGCGTGCGTTGATTTTGGCTTTGTGTTTTGCTTTCATGGCTGTATGATTTGAGGTTGGTTTTCGTTTTGGCTAATCGGCGTCTTGGCCAGAGAATTCCATGAGATAAGATTTGATGAAACCGTCGATTTTGCCGTCCATCACACCGTTGACATCGCTGGTCTGGTAGCCGGTGCGGTGGTCTTTGACGCGGCGGTCGTCAAACACATAGCTTCTGATCTGGCTGCCCCACTCGATTTTTTTCTTTCCAGCTTCGATTTTTGCCTGTGCAGCCTTGCGTTTCTGGAGTTCTCTGTCGTAGAGTTGTGAACGGAGCAAGCGCATGGCGTTCTCACGGTTTTCCAACTGCTTGCGGCTCTCGGTGTTTTCGATGAGGATTTCTTCTTCCTCGCCCGTGTCGGGGTCTTTGTATTGGTAGCGGAGTCGCACGCCGGTTTCCACTTTGTTGACGTTCTGACCGCCTGCACCACCAGAGCGGAAAAGATCCCAACTGATTTTTGAGGGGTCCACATACACCTCGATAGTGTCGTCTACGAGTGGTGTGACGAAGACTGAGGCGAAAGAGGTCATGCGTTTGCCTTGGGCGTTGTAGGGCGAAACGCGGACGAGACGGTGCACGCCGTTTTCGCTTTTCAGGTAGCCGTAGGCGTAGTCGCCTTCGATTTCCATCGTCACCGTTTTGATGCCGGCTTCATCGCCGTCTTGCAGGTTGGAGATGACCACCTTGTAGCCTTGGGCTTCGGCGTAGCGCATATACATACGCATCAGCATGGAGGCCCAGTCTTGACTCTCGGTGCCACCGGCGCCGGAGTTGATTTTGAGCACGCAGGCCATACTGTCTTCTTCTTGGCGGAGCATATTTTTGAGTTCCAGCGCCTCGATGGCTTCGATGGCTTGGGCGTAGTTGGCGTCCACCTCTTCTTCGGTGACCATATCATCTTTATAGAAGTCGAAGGCCAGTTCCAGTTCATCCACGAGCATCTTGACGTTTTTGTATCCTTCAATCCACTTTTCGAGTGTCTTGACCTTTTTCATCTGCTCTTCGGCCTTTTTGGCGTCGTCCCAAAACCCCGGAGCCTGCGTGCGGAGTTGTTCTTCTTCAAGTTCGATGGTTTTGGCGTCGATGTCAAGATAGCGGTTGAGTGCTTCAACGCGGTCTTTGGCTTCTTTGAGTTGTTCGATTGTGATCATTGGTTATGTGTTGAGTCTGCTTGCGTATGTGTCGTGGCCTTATGGATTAATGCGGTTGGTTTTCGGCCTCTTCATACATTTCGTTGATTTCTTTTTCGTATTTGCGGTACACCACGCGGCGTTTCACCTTGAGGGTATTGGTGAGCTCACCGTTTTCGATGCTGAAGGGCTCGTCGATGAGGATGAAGCGCTTCACTTTCTCGTAGTGTGCCAAGTCTTGTTGCAGGGTGTCGATGCGTTCGGCGAGCATAGCGATGATGTCGGGATGGTGGCAGAGGGCTTTGCGGTCGGCGACAGGCAGGCCGTGCTCGGCGGCATATTTCTCGAGCAAATGATAGTCTGGCACAATCAGCGCCGAGACAAACTTATGTTCGTCGGCCACAATGACCGCCTGCTCGATATACTTGTCGATAACGAGTTTAGACTCTATCATCTGCGGTGCGATATATTTGCCGTTAGACGTTTTGAAGAGGTCTTTGATGCGTTCCTTGAGATAGAGTTCGCCGTCTTTGATGTAGCCGGCATCTCCGGTGTGGAACCAGCCTTCGGCGTCGATGGCTTCGGCGGTAGCTTTGGGGTTGTTGTAATAGCCGGGAGTGATGGTCTTGCCACGGAGCAGGATTTCGTCGTTCTCTCCAAATTTGATTTCTATGGCATCAATGAGTCGGCCCACAGAACCGAGCGACATCGGTTTGTCGAGATGGTCGCACGACACGGTGGCCGTCGACTCCGTCAGTCCGTAGCCTACCACCATATTGATGCCGGCAGCGTGGACAAAGCGCTCCACGTGGGGCGATACCACGGCACCGGCCGTGGGGAAGAAGTTGGCCTTTTCCAGACCCAGTGTGCGACGGAGGAGTTTGATGATGGTGCGGTTGTAGAAGCCGAGTTTCATAGCCAGCGCCCAGGGCAGGGGTTTGCCTTTTGAGCGGTATTCCACCCAAGCGGTGGCACCGGTTTTGAGTGCACCGAGAATGATGCGCCGCTGCACGGCCGAGCCGTTTTCGAGTTTCTCCATCACGCCTTGATAGACTTTCTCCCAAAAGCGCGGCACACTGCTCATACACGTGGGGTGCACCTCCTGGAGTGAGCGCAAGATGTCGTTGGGACGGAGGTTGATGGCCAGTCGCGCGCCTTCGGCCAGACAGAGATAAGACCATGCCCGCTCAAACACGTGGGTAAAGGGTAGGAAGTTGAGGATGACGTCTTTGTCGCCGAGCGGCAGGACGGCATCGTTCACACGGAAACCCTCGTGATACATCCCGTGGGTCAGCACCACACCTTTGCTCTGTCCCGTCGTGCCGCTCGTGTAGAGGATGTTGGCCGTGTCGTCGAAGGTGGCACCTTGTCTGATCTGCTCCATCCGGGCTGTTTCTTCGGGCGTAGGCATCTGCTGTGCCAGCCAGTCTTCAAAATAGCACGAGAAAGTGTCGTGTGGTTTGAGTTTGACGCTTTTGTCAAAGACAAACACGCGCTCAAGTTTGTGGCAGACGGGAGCGACGCCTATCAGGGTGTCGTATTGCTGCTGTTCACCGACAAAGACGAAGCGCACGCCGGCATCGTTCATCATAAACTGCACCTGTGCGCCGCTGCTTGTGGCATAAAAAGGTATGGTCACAGCTCTCACACCATAGGCGCCGAAGTCGACATAAAGACATTCGGGCTTGTTTTGCGAGAAGGTGGCAATGTTTTCCTGTATGCCCACACCGAGGCGAAGCAGCCCCACGGACACACGTCTGGCCCGTTCGGCAAAATCTGCCCACGAGACAGGTTTCCAACAGTTCTCATCGTAGTCGCGCCAGGTCAGTGCCGTACGCCGACCGTAGGTCTCGGCCTGCCGGGCTATCAATTCTGAGAGATGACAGTTGTTGAGCATGGCAAAAAGAATATCGCACCCGCCAAGGGCCTTCTAAGGGCAACCTGCAAGGTGCTGTGTGATGTTTATAATACAAAATTACAGGTTTTGTTTGAATTATTAGCATTATTCCCCTGTTTTTAGAGGCCCGGCCGGTACATTCACGGCCTGCGCCTCAGTGCAAAAACGGCTTGGGTTATTGGGTATGTGGGGCAAAATGTATAATTTCACGCCACAAAAACCAACGAATATGCCTCAACTTTCTGCCTCGGCACGCGAAGCCGCCACTCTGCTCGAGCGGCTCATTGCCATCCCGTCCATCAGTCGCGAAGAAACAAAAACAGCCGATTTCATCGCAGATTTTCTCCTCAACAAGGGCTACACGCCAAGCCGTCACGGCAACAACATCTGGCTCAAATCGAGCCTCTGGCGCAACGACCGCCCCACTCTCTTGCTCAATGCCCACATCGACACCGTGCGGCCAGTAGCGGGTTGGGTGCGCGACCCGTTTTATCCGACGCTCGAAGGCGACCGGCTCTATGGCTTGGGCAGCAACGATTGCGGTGGTGGACTGGTGGCCTTGCTCGAAACATTTTTCGCGCTCGAGACTTGTTCCGAAACGGCCTACAATCTGGTCTGGCTGGCATCTTGCGAGGAAGAGGTATCGGGAAAGGGCGGCATTGAGAGCGTCATCGGCCTGCTGCCGCCCATCGACTGCGCCATTGTGGGAGAGCCCACAGGTATGCAGCCGGCCATTGCCGAGAAGGGCCTGATGGTGCTTGACGTCACCGCCCACGGCCGTTCGGGCCACGCGGCGCGCAATGAGGGCGACAATGCCATCTATCATGCCATAGACGCCATCTCGTGGTTCCGCACATACCGCTTTGCCAAGGTGTCGCCTCTGCTGGGCGAGGTGAAAATGACGACGACCATCATCCAGGCCGGCACACAACACAACGTGGTGCCCGACCGCTGCACGTTCACCGTCGACGTGCGATCCAACGAGTGTTATCAAAATGCCGAATTACTCGATGAAATCAGGCAAAATGTGCAGGCCGACGTCTGTCCGCGCTCCACGCGCCTCAACTCTTCGTCCATCAGCGTCGACCACCCGCTCATTCGCCGCATCGTCGCTCTCGGCGGACAGCCATACGGCTCGCCCACGCTCAGCGACCAGGCTTTGATGCCCTGGCCATCGTTAAAAATGGGACCGGGCGACTCGGCACGTTCCCACACGGCCGACGAATATATCTGCCTGAGCGAAATAGACGAGGCCATCAGCCGCTACTGCGCCATTCTCACCGACTGACTTGCAGGCTGGCTTGTTCATAACGAGCTGTCTATCGTGACTGATTTTTTGAAAACAAAAGATTCGGGCGGCCACGTCCGTCATATAAGCAACGCTCCGAAGTCCCAAAGTGCAAGTCTTATGGTCCAAGCGTGACGACCATAAGGACAAGAAACTCCGGAATAAGGACAGTATCCCCTCTCCTTATCCCCCTAACCACTCTAATATAAAGAAAGGAGGCCGTGAAGGTCTCCTTTCTCTTTTTCCTTATCCAAATATAGACGTAAAACGTTGTGCGGCAAAAGACAAAAAGCGGCCACTGGCTACCGTTTCTTATGGTTCGACCACATAGGCGCGCACAATGCGAATGTCCTCAATCGGCCGGTCGTTGGCGTCGGTCTCTACGGCCTGAATGGCCTTGACCACTTTCAGTCCGGCCTTGACGCGACCGAAGACGGTGTATTGCCCGTCGAGATGAGGCGCACCGCCTTCTGTGCGGTAGACTTGCTCCATTTCTTGCGAGAAGTCGGCGGCGCCGCCGGTCATATCGTAGACATAGTTTCGGGCCTTCTCGAGCTCAGCCGAGGTCTGCTTCTTTCCCCATACGATATAAAACTGCGAACCGCTGCTGGAGCGGGTGGGATTGTCCTCATCGGGTTCACGCGCGGCGGCAAGAGCACCGCGGTAGTGATAGTGATAGGGCAGGTCAATCTCGATGGGGATGGTATAGTCCGGACCGCCGTCGCCCAGCAACTGACCGGGACGGGCTTGGCGCGAGTCGGGGTCGCCGGACTGTATCATAAAATCTTTGATGACACGGTGGAAGAGCAACCCGTCGTAGTAGCCTTCGCGCACGAGTTTGACAAAATTGTCGCGATGGCGCGGCGTGTCGTTAAACAATACCAGCTCGATATTGCCCAGAGTGGTCTGCATGACGACGCGGTAGGTCTTGGGTCGGGCATAAACAGACAGAGCCAGACACAAAGCGGCCACGAAGGCCAAAGCACGGGGATACAATCGGGACATAGGCAGGGAGGATTATTGCAAACCGTCGTCTTTCTGGAATTCGGCGGCATGCTCGTCTTCTTCCACTTTCGCTGGCAGTTCGGCGGCTTTGGGCTTTTTCTCCACCTTACGGGCATAACGGCTCACACTGAGTATCATACCGAAATAGGCACAGTTGATGAGCGTGGACGTACCGCCGCGGCTGATGAGCGGCAGCGGCTGACCGGTGACGGGGGCCAGGCCCACAGCCACAAGCACGTTCATCATGGCCTGCATCACCAGCAAGACGGCAAGGCCCATGGTGAGGAAGGCCGGGAAGTTGCGTTCGCATCGACTCGCTATGCGGCCCGCCCGGAAGAGCAAGACAACGTAAAGGAATACCACAAACACGGCACCGATAATACCCAACTCTTCAATGATGATGGCATAGATGAAGTCTGAGAAGGCCTGCGGCAGGTGGTCGCGCTCTTCAGAGTTGCCGGGCATCTTGCCGAACACGTTGCTCGAGGCAATGGCTATCTTGGCATGGCTGGACTGGGGATTTTCCTGCAGAACTTCCTTCACATTCATACTGTCGCGGCTGCCCACATGGCTGGTCAGACGTTCGGTCCAGGTGTCCATGCGGTGGAGCAGTTTGTTGTTGTTGATGACATCGGCCGGCAAAACCTTGACCAGCAAGACGACCACCAGCAAAAGCCCCACCAGGGCGGCCACCAGACGGCCCATCTGTTTCAGCGACACACGACCCACAAACATCATGACGAAAACCGTGCCGAAAAGCAGGACGGCCGTAGAGAAGTTTTCGGGGAAAATCAAGCCGCACACGATGCCGCTCAACCACAAGACGCGTTTCATCACGTCGGGGGCGGCACCCTTTTCAGTTTGTCCGAAAGACAAGACCAGAGCTACCGTGACCACCAAGACGCCTTTGGCTATCTCAGAAGGCTGGAAGCGTATACCGATGTCAATCCAGCGGGCACCGTCGTTGAGCGTGGCACCCATCATCAGTGTGAGCAACAAGAGCAAAACCGAAAGGGGATAGCCAATGACCGGGATCAGTTTGAAATAACGGCAGGGTATGGCGTGGAAAAACCAGACCACACCGGTGCCCAAAGCCAAAAATCCGGCTTGCTTGAAGAGGGGCTGCATATAGCTGCCACCCCCATAAGAGAGGCTGCTGGCCGCACTGAACACCTCCACAAGCGAAATCATGCAGAGGAAGAAAAAGACTATCCAAATGACGGCGTCGCCTTGAAACAAACGTTTGGTATTGATTGACATGCAGTAGGTTTTGACAAATTGGTCTGAAATAATCTCCGGCGCTCGGACTCGTCTCAGAGCATCTCTCTGACGCGGGCCTTAAACTGTTCGCCGCGGTCTTCCATATTGTTGAAAAGGTCGAACGAGGCGCAGCAGGGACTGAGCAACACGGTGTCGCCGGCCTGGGCGAGTTCGGCACAGGCCTTCACGCAGTCGGCCATACTGTGTGTATCGGCCACAGGCAGCCCGAGGTCGTCGAAGTTGGCGTGAAGTTTGGCGTTGTCGGCACCCAGATAGACAATGGCGCGGCATTTTTCCTTGACTATGGGTCGGATGGCGGCGTAGTCGTTGCCTTTGTCGCGTCCGCCGACGATGAGCACCACGGGTGTGGTCATACTTTCCATCGCACAATAGCAGGCGTCGACGTTGGTGGCTTTGGAATCGTTGACATAGTGCACACCGGCCACGTCACACACGCGCTCCAAGCGGTGCTCCACGCCGGGAAAGTCCGACAACCCTTCCCTCACAGCCTCATCCGAAGCTCCGGCGGCCAGACAGGCCATGGCGGCGGCCAGGGCATTGCGCTGGTTGTGCTTGCCGGGCAGGGAGAGATGGCTCAGGGGCATTTCAAAGGGCTTGGGACTGACCACACGGAATACGTCGCCGTCGGGATAGGCGGCCATACCCTCGACCGGAGCGTCTGAGAAGGCACAGACGTGGCTGGCTACGGGATGCTGGGTCAGTTCGTGGCCGATATATTCGTCTTCGTTCCAATAAATGAAGGTGTCGGCGGCGGTTTGGTTTTGGGTGATGCGCATCTTGGCGTCTACATAGTTTTGCATGCAGAAGTCGTAGCGGTCGAGGTGGTCGGGCGTGATGTTGAGCAACACGGCGACGTCGGCCTTGAAGCGGTACATGTTGTCAAGCTGGAACGAAGAGAGCTCGATGACGTAGCAGTCGTGCTGGGCCTCGGCCACCTGAAGGGCAAAACTCCGACCAATGTTTCCGGCCAAACCTACGTTGAAACCGGCTTTTTTCAAGATGTGATAGATGAGCGAGGTGGTTGTGGTCTTACCGTTGCTGCCGGTGATGCAGACCATCTTGGCTTGGGTGTAGCGTGCGGCAAATTCGATGTCGCTGATGATGGGCGTGGCTTGGGCTTTGAGTTTCACCACCATCGGGGCCGTCTCGGGGATACCGGGACTCTTGATGACTTCGTCGGCATTGAGGATTTTGTCCTCAGTGTGCCGGCCCTCTTCCCAGTCGATGTGATGTGCCTCGAGCGTGGCTTTATATCCGGCCTTGATCTGTCCCATGTCAGAGACAAAAACATCGTGGCCTTTTTGCTGTGCCAATATGGCTGCGCCTACGCCGCTCTCGGCAGCGCCCAGTATGACTATTCTCATAATGCTCGTGTTTTGAAAATATCCGCCGTCCCGCTCGCCCTGTGTCAGGGGAAGCGGGACGAAGGCAAATGGAATATTGTGTTTGTTCGTTATCTGATTTTGAGTGTGATGATGGTAGCGGCGGCCAGCAGGATGGTGACAATCCAGAAGCGCACTGTGATTTTGGACTCATGCCAGGCGCCGTGTGGCCAGTTGCCGAGCACATATTTGCAGTCGGGGTCCATCTGGTTGCGCAACACGCGGAAGTTGTCGTGGATGGGCGTACGCTTGAAAATGCGTTGCTTGATGCCCTTGCGCTTGCCGAGCTTGAAATATTCCACCTGCAAGATGACGCTCAGGCTCTCCAACAGGAAGACGCCGCAAAGTATGGGGATGAGCAGTTCCTTGTGGATGATGATGGCCAAGACGGCTATCACGCCGCCGATGGTGAGCGAACCGGTGTCGCCCATGAAGATTTGCGCGGGATAGGCGTTGTACCACAAGAAACCTATCAATGCGCCCACCATGGCGCAGATGAAGATAACAAGTTCTTGCGAGCCCGGGATGTACATGATGTTGAGATAGCCGGCAAAGTCAATATGACTCGACACATAGGCCAGGATGCCCAAGGCTATGCAGATGATGGCCGAGTTGCCTGCGGCCATACCGTCCATGCCGTCGTTAAGGTTGGCACCGTTGCTCACGGCCGTAATCACAAAGATGGTGACGAGC
The DNA here is from genome assembly GCA_051892575.1 of Alloprevotella sp. Lineage (GTDB taxonomy): Bacteria > Bacteroidota > Bacteroidia > Bacteroidales > Bacteroidaceae > Alloprevotella. The sequence continues at coordinate 10,693 of JBJFGJ010000057.1, forward strand.
ACAAACAATATCCAACCGGCCTGGGTCTTGTATTTGCCGCAAAACGACATAATCTCGGTATAGTCGAGGTTGTTGTTCTTGACAAAGGGAATGGTGGTCTTGGTGGATTTCACCTCTTCGCTCTTGTGCACCACCTCGGTGCGTGTGCCATCACGCTGCACCTCGATGTTTTCGCGAATGACGGCGTCGGGACTGGTGTAGAGCACGAGGCCGACAATCAGGCCGAGCATCACCTGTCCCAAAATCTTGAACTTGCCCGAGAGGCCTTCTTTGTTTTTCTTGAAAATCTTGATGTAGTCGTCGATAAAGCCAATGACGCCGAGCCATAGCGTGGTGACAATCATCAAGATCATATAGATGTTGCGCAGGCGGCCCAGCAGCAGGCAGGGCACGAGCACCGACACGATGATAATGATGCCGCCCATCGAGGGCACGTTCAGCTTCTGCACGCCAAAGGGGTCGATGCTGGCGTCGCGCTGGGTTTCGCTGAAGTTGTGGCGCTTCATCCATTTGATGAAGAACTCGCCGAACCAGGCCGAAATGACCAAGGCCAACATCAGGGCCAGCAGGGCGCGGAATGAGACGTAAGACCAGAGGTTGGAACCCGGCACGCCAAATTGTTCAAGAAATCTAAACAGATAATACAACATGTCTTCAGGCGTTTATCGTTGACAGGTATGGGGACGGTGAAAGGCTTCGGCTCAGGCAAGGCCAAAGGCGGCACGCACTTCTTCGTGGTCGTCGAAATGATGTTTCACGCCTTTGATTTCCTGGTAGGGCTCGTGTCCCTTGCCGGCCACGAGGATGACATCGCCCTCACGGGCCATCATGGCAGCGGCACGGATGGCTTCGCGGCGGTCGGCAATGCTGATGGTCTTGGCCATTTGGTCGGCGTCGAGGCCGGCGAGCATGTCGTTGATGATGTCTTGGGGCTCTTCAAAGCGGGGATTGTCGCTGGTGATGATGACCCGGTCGCTGCGATTGGCGGCTTCTTGGGCCATGAGGGGACGTTTGCCTTTGTCGCGGTTGCCGCCGGCACCACACACGGTGATGACCTGGCCCTTGCCTTTGACAATTTCGCCTATGGCGGTCAACACGTTGGCCAAGGCGTCGGGGGTGTGGGCGTAGTCGATGACGGCGCTGAAACCCTTGGGCGAACGGATGGCCTCGAAGCGGCCGTTGACGGGATTGAGGGTAGAAAGCACCCGAAGCACTTCCTCGGGGCTTTGGCCCAGCATCACGGCAGCACCATAGACGGCCAGGAGATTCGACACATTGAAGCGGCCCACAAAGCGCACACTCACTTCGCTGCCGTCCATGTCGAGGAGCATGCCTTCAATGCTTTCTTCCAGGATGCGTCCCTTGTAGTCGGCAGCCGTACGGGTGGAATAGGTCTTGACGGCGGCCTTGGTGTTTTGCGTCATGACGAGGCCGTTTTTGTCGTCAGCATTGGTGATGGCAAAAGCGCCGGCGGGCAGAGCGTCGAAGAAGGCTTTTTTCGCGTCGCGATAGTTCTCGAAGGTCTTGTGATAGTCCAGGTGGTCACGGGTGAGGTTGGTGAAGATGCCACCGGCAAAGACCAGACCGCCAATGCGTTTCTGATGGATGGCATGCGAACTGCACTCCATAAAGGCATAGTCGCAACCGGCCTCGACCATACGGGCCAACAGGGCATTGAGGGTGATGGGGTCGGGCGTGGTGTGCTCGGTGGGCACGGCCTCGCCGTCGATGTAGTTGCAGACGGTTGAGCAAAGGCCGCATTTGAAGCCCATCTTGCGGAACATATTATAGAGGAGTGTGGCAATGGTGGTCTTGCCGTTGGTGCCGGTCACGCCGACCAGTTTCAGGTGGCTGGTGGGGTCGCCATAAAACTGCGTGGCTACCTTGCCCACGGCGTCTTCCGTGTCGGCCACACGCACAAAGGTCACGCCATCGGGACGGTCGGCGGGAATGGGGTTGCTCATCACCACGGCTACGGCGCCATTCTCCAGGGCCTTACCGATAAAGGCGTGGCCATCGGCCTGGGTGCCTTTCACGGCAATGAAAAGGTCGCCTGACTTGACCAGACGTGAGTCCATGTTCACTCCCGTTACCTCGAGAGCTGAGTCACCGCACACCTCAAGGGGTGTGACTTTCTTCAATACTTCTGAAAGCTGCATGACATAATGGGTTTGTGGGGTCTGAGATGGCTGGCACTTGCGCGATGGGCATGGGGTGCGACATCAGAGGCTCGTTGGTTTATGCTTGTTTTTTAGAGGTTGGTTTCTTTCCGGTTTGCGCGGCCTGTGTCTTGTTGGTCGTGGTGTTTTCGGCCTTTTTCTCCTTTTTCGGCGTGGTGGCTGGTGCCTGACTCACCGTGTCGGTCTTTTGAGGCTTGGGCTGGACGGCAGGTTGGGCTGCGGTGTGGTTGGGTTTGGTGTTGGTGGTGTGTCCCAGAGTGATTTCCACCACCTGACCTCTCTTGATGGGTTCGCCGGCGGCCACCGACTGATGGGTCACACGGCCTACGCCTTTGGCTATCACTCTAAGTCCCTGGCTTTCGAGGCAGCTCACGGCGTCGCGCAGACCGAAACCGGCCACGTTGGGCATCGTCTGCTGCTTGAGCGCCCACTGACTGACGGCGGCGCGGTTTTGTTGCAGGTCCACCTCTCCCCAAGGTATGTTGATGGTGCCGGAGGTTTGAACGCCCAACTTGTTGAAAAGCGACTCATAGGCCAGCAGATTGCCGGCACAGGCAATGGTTTTGCCCAAACTCGTGGTGTCGCGTGCGGCGGTGTAGTCGTCGAGGTGATTGCGTGCCATAATGGCTTCAGAGACACGCTTGAACACCGGTGCGCACATCACGCCACCATAGGCCGGAGCGGCTTTGCGGATGTTGACAATGCAGGTGTATTTGGGGTTCTCAGCGGGGAAATAGCCCACGAAAGAGATGAAATATTCTTGCGTAAAACCTTTGCCGGTATAGACTTGGGCCGTTCCTGTCTTGCCGGCACAGGTGAAGTCTTTGGACAAGGCCCGTGTGCCGCCGCCTCGGGTGGTGACATATTCCAGGCATTTCTTCACACTGTCCACGGCGGCCGGTTTGGCCATGTGTTCACGCAGCACGGTCACGGGATATTCCTTCACCACCTTGCCGTCTTTGAGCAGGGCCTTGACCAGACGGGGGCGCAAGAGCTTGCCGTTGTTGGCCAGTCCGTTGTAGAAGTTGATGGTGTTGATGGGGACTATCTGGGTTTCATAACCGATGCTCATCCAGGGCAATGTGGTGGCCGACCAGTAGGCGCCTTGTCCCGGATAGCGGATGCGCGGTTTCTTGTAGCCTTCCAGGGGAATTTTGAGGTCTTCGGCCGAACCGATGCGGTGGAGACCGTCTACGAAAGCCTTCGGATTGTTGTGGTAGAACTTGTCTATCAGCACACTCACGCCCACATTCGACGAGAAGCCGATAATCTGCTGGGTGGTCAGCACGCCATAGCCGCCCGATGAATAGTTGTGGTCTTTCATGGGACTGTTGCCAAACATATGGATGCCGCCATGCACATCGACCTTTTCGTTGCCGGTGAGGTAGCCGTCGTCGAAGGCCACGAGGAACGATTGGGGCTTGAACACCGAACCGGGCTCATAGAGGTCGGTCACGGCCGAGGCCCAGTCTTCGTGATAGGTGCCGTCTGAACGGCGCTGCATGCTGCTCATGGCTTTGATGTCGCCGGTGGCCACTTCCATCACGATGCACACGCCGAGCTTGGCCTGCAGGTCGGTGAGTTGCTCCTTGAGGGCTTGCTCGCAGATTTCCTGCATACCGATGTCGATGGTGGTCATCACGTCGTAGCCGTCTTCGGCCTCCTTGTCCACCACCTTCACTTTTTTGTCCATCACTTTCTCATAGTGGAAGGTTCCGGGCTTGCCGGCAAGTATGGAGTCAAAGGTGAGCTCGATGCCATAGCGTGCACTGTCGTTGAAATAGCCGATGGTGCGCGAGGCCAGGTCGCCATAGAGTCGCTTGCGCAGGTTCACCTCTACGGCGTTGAGGGTCGACTTGAGGTTAAACAGCGGCAACTTGTTCACCTTGGCATAGTCCACATAAGAGATTTGCCGGTTTTCGTTTTTCTTCAGTTGCAACGAGGTGACGGCTTGCACGTAAACGGGCCAACAATGGCTCTGGGCTTCGCGGCCCTTGAGCAGGTGGGCCTTGAGTTTGGCGGGGTCGATGTCGGGGAAATGTTGGTGCATCCCGACGCACAAGGTGTCAACGAATAGTTTCAACAAGGAGTCGCGCCGTATCTGGTCTTTTTTGCGTCGCAGACTGTCTTTCTCGCTCGACATAAAGTCAATGTAGAGCTTATACTGTGGCAACGAAGCGGCCATCACCCGGCCGTCGCAAGAGAGGATATTGCCGCGCTTGGCAGGCAATGTTCGGCCTTGCTTCACCAGCGAACCCTTCATCTCCATATAATACTCGCGGTCTATCGTCATCGTATAGATCGCCTTGGCCACTGCACACACTCCTGCCATAGTCAACAAGAACGTTACCAGGAAGTAACGCGGCATCGTCTTTTTTCTCTGAAAATTCATCGTAGTGTTTATTTAATTGGATTAACTCTCTTTGTGGGGGAAGGGCCGTAATGGTTTCAGTCCATCTGTATATAATAGGAGGCCTTGGTCGAGGTTTTGAGGGTGGAGTCGGGCAGGTTTTCCTCGATGTGGCTTCTCATAGAATACTCGGTGAGTTCTCCGGCAATGGTCAGTGCCTTGAATTTGCGGTCGTTGAGTTCGCGGGCCAACTGGTCGCGACGTATCTCTTCGCGCTGGTAGGCGTAGCGGTTGCTCACGTAGATGATGGCCAGCACGCAGAGCAACACGATCATACCGATTTGACGCTTGAAACGTTTGCGGGTGAAGAAGTCGCCGCCCAAGATGGCCTTGATGGAAAGGTCGCCGGTGGTTTCGCCCTCATCGTCAATGTCGGTGAGTTTTTTGAAGATTTTCTTGGCCTGCTCTTCGTGTTGTTTTATGGCGGTTTCATCGGAGAATTTGGCCTTTTTCTTCGGCGTTTCCGTAGCCAGGACGTCGTCGGCCGGGGTGGCGTTGGCGTCCGTGGGCGCGGCGTTCTCATCCGTCAGGGTGTCGTCTGCCGGAACCACAATCTCGAGCTCGGGCTCGGCGTTGTTTTTGTTCTTATCTTCAGGTTTCATAATGTTTCGTAGAGTGATTGGCCTTTGGTCTGCCGATCGTCGAGTCGCTCGGCTATGCGGAGCTTCGCACTGCGACTGCGCGGATTGCGCTCTTGCTCGTCGGCGTCGGGCACAATGACTTTATTATTTATCGGTTTCATCGGAGAAATCCGGTTGCCGAAGAAGTCTTGCTCCACCTTGCCGTCTACGCGGCCGGAGCGCATATAGTTTTTCACCATACGGTCTTCGAGCGAATGATAGGTCAAGACCACCAGACGGCCTCCCGGTCTGAGCATACGGCCGGCGGCTTCCAGCATTTCTTCGAGGGCGTCCATCTCGTGGTTCACCTCAATGCGCAGGGCCTGAAACACCTTGGCCATGTCTTTCTTGGTGCGGTCGCGGCCCAGCAGGGGCTCCACCAGGGCGGCCAGGGCTTCCACGGTCTTGAGGGGAGTGACGGCGCGGCTCTTGACGATGGTTTTTGCGATGGAACGGCCGTTTTTCATCTCGCCATAGAGCAAAAAGAGCTTGGCCAAGGCTTCTTCATCATAGGTGTTCACCACGTCGGCGGCCGTCATACCGGCGCGGCCGTTCATGCGCATGTCGAGGGGACCGTTGAAACGGAACGAGAAACCTCTGGTCTCGTCGTCGAAATGATGGCTCGACACGCCGAGATCGGCCAGTATGCCGTCGAGAGCGTCCACACCGTAATAGCGCATCCAGTTGGGCAGATAGCGGAAGTTGCTCCTCACGAAAGTGAGCCTTTCCTCGTCGGCAGGCACGTTGTTTTCGGCATCGGCGTCTTGGTCGAAACTGTAGAGCCGGCCGTCGGCACTGAGCCGCGACAAAATCTCACGGCTGTGTCCGCCACCGCCGAAGGTGAGGTCGGCATACACCCCGTCGCGACGGATATTCAGTCCGTCAACGCTTTGTTTGAGCAAAACGGGAATGTGATAGACTGTGGTCTGCATATGGTCGTGGCGGTTATAGGGTATTTGATGGCTAAACGCGGTATGGCAACACGGCGGTGGTCGCTACATTGACGTTATGGCTGGCGGTCTGTCGCCATGGCACGCTCGAAGGCGGCGGCGTAGTCTTCGGCAGCGAGGAAGGGCTGCTCGGCTGCACTCTTGGCCCAGATTTCTACGCGGTCGTCCACACCGACGAAGGCCACCTCGTGGTCCAGCCGGGCATAATCTTGCAGGCGGCGCGAAATCAAAAAACGGCCGTTTCCATCGAGGTTTATCGTCTCTGCGTCGGCCAAAAACTGACGGAAGAGCATAGCTTCGCCAGGGTTCCAGCGGTTGAGACGGGCGGCCACCTGGTCCACCTCTTTTTGCCAGGCCTCGAGGGGATAAATCACGAGGCAGGGCTGGTAGATGTCTTTCTTGAGCACAAAGTCGGTCTCGGCAGCCTGCAACTGTCGTCTGAAGGCCGAAGGGAAAAAGACTCTGCCCTTGGCGTCTAATTTGGCGGTGATGACTCCCGAGAAACGCGGCATTTGTGAGGTGTTTGTTGATGTGATTTTACTCTCTTGACGGGTTTATACCTAAGAGAAGTCAAAATTACATATTTTGCTCCACAATTCCCCACCATAATCTCAAAATTTTTAAGCATTGATAAAATATGCTGATTTCATCGGCTAAAAATCAAGGAGTTAAGGCGTGGTATTTTGGTGGGGAGAAGAATATTGAATTGATACGCGGGCTACAGGGGCAGAAAGCCGGGGTGTTCACATTTGAGATTGAAATATGAGATTGGGTTTTGCCAGTTATGCGCGGCCAAGCAAGCCCTGAAAGTTGGCGCAAGGCGAGAGCAATGAAACTTGTTTCAATTGCCGAGCCGCA
>JBJFGJ010000058.1:0-17684 GCA_051892575.1 Alloprevotella sp.
AGCAAAAAACTACGACACTTGAGTTCGTTATAAAAAACTCACGTTTCAGAGTGCCTCCGTCTACACTAGAAAAGAAAACCTGCGAACTTGCGTTCACAGGTCTCTGTTCTCTCATGTCACGTCTTGATGCGTGACCATGTTTGTAGCTTGGCGATTAGGCCTGAGCGGCAGAGTCAGCAGCAGCGGGAGCTACGCTGTCAGCAGCAACAGTGTCTACAACGGCAGAGTCAGCAGCTGAATCAGCAGCAGTAGTGTCGATGCTGTCGTTAGCGGCACCAGCCTTGTCAGAACCACCGCAAGAAGCGAAAGAAATAGCAGCCATAGCTACGAACATGAAAACTAACTTTTTCATTGTGTTGTGAAGTTTTTTAGTTAAACAATCAATTGCTTTATTAAAACGAGGGCAAAGGTAGAGAGGTTTTCAACATAGGGCAAGAGAGGGTGGGTGTTTTCTTTGCAGAGAATACATTATTTAACTTTATAATGCGTGTTTTGCTCTCTCTGATAAGCAATTTTGAGGCATTTGAGGTCTCATTTTGCCCCATCGGCGGGTTATGGCTATTATTTTTTAACATTCGGCTCTCATCTTCCGGCAAGGATCCCAAGCGGCGCGACGGGCGGCTCGGCGGCGGTTTGTTTCGCCACGTGGCGAGTTTGTCGTAATTTTGCAGTCAAAACAATACGGGCCATATGGCTTTGACCCTTTATTTGACTATGACTGACATTGCTCTGCAGGGCGCCCCGGGGGTGCCTATATATAATAATATGTGTGCGGCCTTCGTCACGCTGGGCTGCAAACTGAACTTTGCCGAAACGTCTTCGCTGCGCGACGCAATGGCCCGGCAGGGCATACGTGCGGCCCGAGAGGGCGAAAAGGCAGACATCTGCGTGGTCAACACTTGCTCGGTGACAGACGTGGCCGACAAGAAGTGCCGGCAGGCCATACGCCGGCTGACGCGCGAAAACCCGGGGGCCTTCGTGGTGGTGGTGGGATGTTACGCCCAACTGCAACCCGACGAGATTGCGGCCTTTGAGGGCGTGGACCTCGTGGTGGGGATGCAACACAAGGGCGAAATCGTGCGACTCATTGCCGAACGGCTGGAAGAGAAAAGGGCCCTGGGCGAAGGCGGGGCCTGCCACGAAGCCATTGCCGTGAGCACGAGGGAGATCACGACTTTCGTGCCTTCGTGCTCGAGGGGCGACCGCACAAGGTGGTTTCTGAAGGTGCAAGACGGATGCAACTACTATTGCACCTACTGCACCATCCCCATTGCCCGCGGCCGCTCGCGCAACGGATCGATTGCGTCGATGGTGGCGCAGGCCGAAGAAGTGGCGGCCCAGGGCGGACGGGAGATTGTCTTGACGGGCGTGAACATCGGCGACTTCGGACGCTCCACGGGCGAGACGTTCACCCAGCTGGTCGAGGCGCTCGACGGCGTGAGCGGCATTGAGCGCTTTCGCATTTCAAGCATAGAGCCCAACCTGCTGACGGACGAAATCATCGCGCTGTGCGCACGCAGCCGCTCGTTTATGCCCCACTTCCACATCCCCCTGCAAAGCGGCTCCGACACGGTGTTGCGACTGATGCACCGCCACTACGACACGGCGCTCTTCGCACGGAAGATTGACGAAATCAAGCGGGCAATGCCGGAGGCCTTCATAGGCGTGGACGTCATCGTGGGCACAAGAGGCGAGACCGACGAGCTCTTTGAAGAGACTTACCGCTTTATTGAGGGGCTCGACATCTCCGCGTTGCACGTGTTCAGCTATTCGGAACGGCCGGGGACGAAGGCGCTTGAAATACCCTATGTGGTGGACGCCGAAACCCGTCACAAGCGCAGCAGCCGCCTCATCGCGCTCTCTGAGGCCAAGCACAGGGCTTTTTATGAGCGGTATGTGGGCACAGTGCGTCCGGTACTTTGGGAACACGGCAAAGACGGCGAACCTCTCCACGGCTTCACCGACAACTATATCCGCGTGGTGGCCGCGCCCGAAACGCCTTGTGCAGACAACACGATAGGCCGCGTGCGCCTGGGCGGTTTTGCCGCAGACGGCGAATGTCTGCTGGGACTGCCGGAGTGAAAAGGCCGCTCAAAACAATCTCTACCCCTCTCAAATCTCAACTCTCATTACCCCTCTCGACTTTCCCTACCATTCGTAATATATATGACTACAAACAAACGCACGGCCGTCGTCATCCTCAACTGGAACGGGGCCGACATGCTGAAGGCTTTTTTGCCGCAGGTGATTGAGGCCTGTGGCGAAGAGGGCGAAGTGATTGTGGCCGACAACGGCTCGACCGACCATTCACGCGAAATGATGGCCGAAGTCTTTCCTGAGGTCAGACTCATTGCCCTGCCCGAAAATTATGGCTTTGCCGAAGGATATAATAGGGCTCTTGCCGAGGTGGAGGCTGAGTTTTTCCTCCTGCTCAACTCTGACGTGGAGCCGGCACGGGGATGGCTGGGGCCGCTGCTGGCGTATATGGATGCCCACGAAGAGGCGGCAGCTTGTTGCCCGAAGTTGCTGAGCTACCACGAGCGCGACCGTTTTGAATATGCCGGGGCCGCCGGAGGCTATATCGACAGACTGGGCTATCCCTTTTGCCGCGGCCGCATCTTTGGCGACGTGGAGACCGACCGGGGGCAGTATGACGACACCACCTCGGTGTTTTGGGCCACAGGCGCGGCACTGATGATACGCCGCTCGGACTGGCTCAAAGCCGGCGGTCTCGACGGACGATTTTTTGCCCACCAGGAAGAGATTGACCTCTGCTGGCGGCTTCACCGTATGGGACGCGACGTGGTGTGTGTGCCGGCTTCGAAGGCATGGCACGTGGGCGGGGCTTCGCTTGAACAGGGCAACCCGCGCAAGACGTTCTTGAATTTCCGCAACAATCTTATGATGCTCTACAAGAATTTGCCCGAGGGCGAACTGAAAGCCGTGATGCGCACGCGGCGATGCCTCGACGCACTGGCCCAGTTGCAGTTTGTATTGAAAGGCGACCTGAAAAACGCTGCTGCCGTGAGGAAGGCCCGAAAGGCTTTCAAGGCTATGCGTGAGGAGCTGGGCGAAGACCGGGGGCGGCTGGCGGCTGAGGCTGTGACCGACAACGTGACCGGCCGACTGCCCATCAACCTGCTGGTGGCTTATCATCTGAAACGCCGGAAGACTTTTTCGGCACTCGTCTGTCATCTCTCATCCCATTAAACCCTCCCCCTCATGGCTTCTCTCTATCTCATCCCCGTCACCTTGGGCGACACGCCGCACGAACGCGTGTTGCCGGCGTACAACAAGCAGATCATTCTCGCGCTGCGCCATTTCATCGTTGAAGACATCCGTTCGGCACGCCGTTTCCTCAAGGCCGTGGACCGCTCGATAGACATCGACGCACTGACGTTCTACACCATTGGCAAACACGCCGACCATGCTGAGTTCGGGCGCTATCTCGACCCGTTGCGCCGCGGCGAGTCGATGGGTGTGATTAGTGAAGCGGGCTGTCCGGCTGTGGCCGACCCGGGCGCCGACGTGGTGGCTATTGCCCAAAAGGAGGGCCTCGGGGTGGTACCGCTTGTGGGGCCGTCGTCGATATTGCTGGCTGTGATGGCCTCGGGCTTCAACGGTCAGAGCTTTGCTTTCAACGGCTATCTGCCTATCGACGCCAAAGACCGCGCCCGTGCCATCAGTCGGCTCGAAGCCCGTGCCCGCTCGGAGCATCAGACACAGATTTTCATCGAAACGCCCTATCGCAACGCCCGGCTCTTTGCCGACTTTCTGAACACGCTGGGCGCCCACACGCATCTCTGTGTGGCGGCAGGGCTCACGACAGAGGCCGAGTATGTCTGCACCCGCACCATCGCCGAATGGCGCAAAACAGGGCTGCCCGACTTGGCCAAAACGCCCGCCGTGTTTTTGATTTATTGAAAAAAGGCAAAAGTCTAAGAGGCAAAAAGTTTGAGCGGCCAAGTAAGCCCTGTAAGGGGGCTACTTGGCCGCTCAAGCTCTTTGTCTTTTATTCCTATCGCAACGACTCTGTGAGGAGTTTGATTTCGATGGCGGGCGAGATGCGCTCGTAGAGGATGTTGTAGACCGCGTCGAGAATGGGCATATTGACGCGGAAATGGCGGTTGATGTCTTTCATACATTTTGTGCCGAAGAAGCCTTCGGCTATCATCTCCATTTCGATTTGTGCCGACTTGACGGAATAGCCGCGGCCTATCATGGTGCCGAACACGCGGTTGCGGGAGAAATTGGAGTAGCTCGTCACGAGGAGGTCGCCAAGATAGACCGAGTCGTAGACGTTGCGCTCTATGGGATAGACGGCGCGGAGGAAGCGGTTCATCTCCTGCACGGCGTTGGCCACCAGCACGCTCTGGAAGTTGTCGCCATATTTCAAGCCGTTGCAGATGCCCGAAGCAATGGCGTAGACGTTTTTCAAAACCGAACCGAACTCTATGCCGATGACGTCGCCCGAGGTCTTGGTCTTGACGTAGTCGCTCGTAATCATGTCGGCAAAGGCTTTGGCCTTGGCCTCGTCGGTGCAGCCCACGGTGAGATAGGTGAGACGACCCAGCGCCACCTCTTCGGCGTGGCTCGGTCCGCCGAGCACGGCGAGATTGTCGTCGGGCACGTTGTAGACTTGGCGGAAATATTCCGAGCAAATCAGGTTTTCGTCGGGCACAATGCCCTTAATGGCGGTGATGATGAACTTGTTGTGTATCTTCTCCTTGAGCTTGCGCAGGTGGTTTTTGAGATAGGGCGAAGGGGTGACGAAGATGAGCGTGTCGGCGGCTCGGACCACTTCGTTGATATCTGACGAGAAAGTAATGCGGTCTATGTCGAACCTCACGCTGGTGAGATAGGAGGGGTTGTGCTCAAGCCGCTTGAAATCTTCGATGGTTTCGGGCTTGCGCATATACCAATAGATGTGCTCCACGCGCTCGAGCACAATCTTGGCTATGGCTGTAGCCCAACTGCCGCCACCCATGATGGCGACGCTGGCCTTGATGTAGTTTTTCCCTCCGTTCATGATGAGAGTCGGGACTTATGCTTTTGCTTGAATGTTCCAGCCGGCAATGTCTTGCACCGTGGGTTTGGCTGTCTCGAGCTTGTATTTCTTGATGATGTCGCCCAGTTGTTGCTGGATTTTCTGCGGATTGACACCTTCGAGGTCGGCCACGGTGTTGTAGCCGGCTTTCTGAAGCAGGGGCACAAGCTCTTCGGGGATGCCCAGGGCGGTGTAGGCCGAGGCGGCGTCGCGCGGAGCCTTTTTCTCGGGGCGCATTTGGGGGAAGAGCAATACTTCCTGTATCTGCGTCTGGCCGGTCATAAGCATGGTGAGGCGGTCTATGCCGATGCCGATGCCCGAGGTGGGCGGCATGCCGTATTGGAGGGCACGCAAGAAGTCGGCGTCGATGAACATGGCTTCGTCGTCGCCTTTTTCCGACAGGCGAAGCTGTTCCTGGAAGCGTTCTTCCTGGTCGATGGGGTCGTTGAGCTCGGAATAGGCATTGGCCAACTCTTTGCCGTTCACCATCAGTTCGAAGCGCTCGGTGAGTCCGGGGTTGCTGCGGTGCTTCTTGGTCAGCGGCGACATCTCGACGGGATAGTCGGTGATGAATGTAGGCTGTATGTAGGTGCCTTCACAATAGGCGCCAAAGAGTTCGTCGATGAGTTTGCCCTTGCCCATGGTCTCGTCGATTTCGACGTCGAGTTTCTGGCATATCTCCCGGATTTCGTCTTCGCTCTTGCCGTCGAGGTCGTAACCAGTCTTTTCCTTGATGGCCTCAAGGATGGGCAGACGGCGGAAGGGGGCTTTGAAACTGATGGTCTGACCGTCGACAACGCTCTCTGTCGTTCCGTTCACAGCCAGGCAGATGCGCTCAAGCAGGCGCTCGGTGAACTGCATCATCCAGTTGTAGTCTTTGTAGGGCACGTAGAGTTCCATGCAGGTGAACTCAGGGTTGTGGCTCTTGTCCATACCCTCGTTGCGGAAGTTCTTACCGATTTCATACACACCCTCAAAGCCGCCCACGATGAGGCGTTTGAGATAGAGTTCGGTGGCGATGCGCAGGTAGAGGTCTACGTCGAGCGAGTTGTGATGGGTGATAAAGGGGCGTGCGCTGGCACCTCCGGGAATGGGTTGCAGGATGGGGGTTTCTACCTCGGTGTAGCCGGCTTCGTCAAACACTTGGCGCATGGTCTTGATGACGAGGCTGCGTTTGAGGAAGATGTCTTTGACGCCGGGATTGACGAGCAGGTCGACGTAGCGGCGACGGTAGCGCAACTCGGGGTCGTTGAAGGCATCGTAGGTGACTCCGTCTTTTTCTTTCACCACAGGCAGGGGCTTGAGACTCTTGGCCAGCAGCGTCAGTTCGCGGGCGTGGATGGATATTTCGCCGGTCTGTGTTTGGAAGACGAAGCCTCTGACGCCGATGAAGTCGCCCAGGTCGAGCAGTTTTTTGAAGACGCTGTTGTAGAGGGTTTTGTCTTCGCCGGGACAGATGTCGTCGCGGGTGATATACACTTGGATGCGGCCGCGCGAGTCGAGCAATTCGGCAAAACTGGCTTTGCCCATGATGCGGCGGCTCATGATGCGGCCGGCCACACAGACTTCGCGAGGCTCGGCCTCGGCGTTGAACGACTCTTTAATTTCGGTGGAATAAGCATCTACGGGAAACTCTGCTGCGGGATAAGGCTCAATGCCCATACGGCGCAATTCTTCGAGCGAGGCACGGCGGCAGATTTCCTGTTCACTGAGTTCAAGTATGTTCATGCGGGTGTAGAAATTTCGAGGGTTTGGCGCAAAATTACAAAATTCGGTTGGTTTGGCGCCCTTTATGGCTCACTATTTACGCTTGGGGCTTGACGACCCGGTCGAAAAAACTCGTCTCTACGCCCTCGAGTCTCAGCAGTTCGGCTTTGCGCCACAGGCCTCCGGCATAGCCGGTGAGTCGTCCGCCACTGCCAATGACACGGTGGCACGGCACCACGATGAGCAGCCGGTTGGCGCCGAGTGCCCGGCCCAGTGCGCGAGGCGAGGTGTGGAGTTGCCGGGCCAGACTGCCGTAGGTGAGGGTTTGACCGAAAGGCAGGGCCAAAAGGGTTTCTTGAAGGGTTTGCCGAAAAGGCGTGGCGGCGGGAGCGAGAGGTGGCACCTCGCCGGGACGGAGGCCGGAGAAATAGCGGTCGAGCCAGGCGGCGGTCTGGTCGAACACGGGACAATCTGAAGCCGCCTCGGCCGCATCGTCGAAAGAGAGCGAAGAGAGACAGAGACCGTCGGCGCTGGTCATGGTGAGCCGGCCGAGGGGCGAGAGATAGTGGCGGACGAAGGCAGGAGTCATGACATAAGATGAAATTTTGCACACGGCGGCGTGTGCGGCTCAAGGCTTGTAGGTGACGCGCTGCACGTTGTCGTCGTCATAGATGACGGCTTTGAGCCCTTCGGGCGAGATGGTGACGGGTGTTCGGGTGAGCTCGGGCACGTTGTAGCTCTTGAGCAGTTTTTTGTGATGGTCGGGGTCTTCTTGCGGCAAGATGAAGGCTTTGCGGCCTTGGCCATCGGCACCGAAATAGGCGATGTAGGGGCGTGTGTAGGAGCCGTCGTCGCGACGCGAAGAGAAGACCATCCAGCGGCCGTTGCTGCTCCAGGTGTGGTAGCTGTCTACGTCGGGGCTGTTGGTGGCTTTGAGGGGATAGATGTCTCCTGTCTGGAGGTCTTTGACATAGAGATCGGAGGTCTTGTGCCAGATGTGAAACTGACCGTTGCGGCCGAGGGTGAAGAGCACATAGCGGCCGTCGGGGCTCACGCGGGGCACCGAAGCGCTCAGGCCTATGGCCTCACAGTCCATCTCGAGCACAGGCTCTGAGAAGGTGCGGGTGCGCTCGTCGAAGGTTATGCTCATGAGGTTGTAGTGCAGGCTGTCGCTCAACTCCATGATTTTGTCTTCGCGCTTGGCCTTGGGCAGGTCTTTGAAGAATGGCACATAGGCCGAACAATAAAAGATTTTCCGGCCGTCGGGTGTCCAGCAGGGGAAGGTTTCCAGATGGTCGTCGGTCTTGAAAATATTGGTGAGGGTGCAGGCGTCGGCGTCGAAAAACACGAGGTCGGAGCCGTAGTCCATCACCTCTATCTTCTCATTGTCTGAGATGCGGAAAGCCTGTCCGGTCTGATTGGTCGAGAAGACCACCCAGTTGCGCCTCGGGTGCCACGTGGGATAGACGGTGGACGAGAGCACGGAGTCGGACTTCATGTTGAGCTTTCGGGCCTTGCCGTCTTGCACGAAGATGGTGCCGCCGTGGCGGGCACGCACATGGAAGAGCATCCGCCGGGTGTCGTAGCCCTGGTAGTTGTGGCAGTTGATGCAGTGGTTGTCGATGGAGTCGTAGCTGCGGTTGTTTTCGTAGATGGGACGCTGCTCGAAGTTGGTGAGGTCGCGCTGGTAGATGCCCAGTTGGCGGTAGAGTTCGTAGCTCGGCTCGATGAGACGGTAAGAGAGATAGCGGTCTATGGGTTCGGCCACTTGGTAGGTAGTGGCGGGATGGGTCAGCCACTTGCCGTCGCGGCGGGTATAGACGGTGAGGGTGAGCGGTGTGCCGGCAGAGGCTTTGAGCAGGCTGTGCCAGGCGAGCGTGTCGTATTGCACCTTGCCGTCGGCGTCGGCTGCCACGACGATTTCGCCGCCCTTGCCCTTGATTTGAGCCACGTAGTCTTCGCCGTCGTTCATCACCTTGAAGTTGAGCGGCGCAATGTTGCCCGGAATGGTGAGGTCGGTGTAGTCGGGATAGAGTCTGAGGGCCTCGTCGGTGGGACTGGCGTCGGCAGGCACCACGGCCTCGCTCTTGCAAGCCGTCAAGATGGCGGCACCAATAATGAAACTGAAAAGTGCGTGTATCTTCATAATGTCGGGAAATCAGATGGGCGTCAGTTCACGCCGGTCTTTTCGGCCGGAGTCACCTGTGCGGGGTCGTTGTTTTCACAATAATAATAATAGAAGTATGAGCCGAGCCAGTCGTCGCGGAGGGCTTCACGCAGACGGGCGTTGTAGGTCACCTTCACGCGGTCGAGCGCATCGCCGCTCTTGCCTTCCATGGCGGCTTTGCGTTCCTGGATGATGGGCTTGGCCACTGAGAAGAAACGCTGAAGGGAGAGCTGCTGCCTTTGGGCCACGTCGGCAAAAGCGGCTGCCACCTCGGGATGGGTCATGGCCATGATAGACACGGCTTGCTCTACGCAAAGGGGCAACTGGCCGCCATGTCGCTGAGCGTAAAACTGGATGTGGGGCAGACAACGGGCCACTTCTTTGGAATAGAGACAGGCGGCGATGGCCGTGACGAGCGAGGCGTCGGTGCCGCTGGCCAGTCCGAGGTTGTAGCCCAAGAAGGCCGGCGAGCGGTAGTTTTGCTCATAATAAGTCGTCTCGGGCTTGAAGGCGATGATGCGGCTGAGCTCGGGATCGGCCTCTATCATGTCGCGATGGCCCACATAGGGACGGTATTTCTCCACAAAACCGCCCTCACCCGTCTGGCCGTCGAGAATGTCGAGATACTTGCCGGCCAAGGCGTCTTCGCCGTTAATCAGGGCGCAGAGGGTCATGCGCTTGAGCATATAGACGTTGGGACCGTTCATCACGACGTGGTCCATGGCGCAGCGGTAGGCCACGCGGGTGAGTCCGGCATAGAGATTGCAGTCGGTGAGGAAAAGGCCGTATTCTTCCGAACCTTCGTGATCACGGAGACTGACTTCGGGAAAGTCGTAGGCAATGTCAAACATACGTTCCAGCAACTGGTTGGTCTGCACCAGCGCACAGGCGTTGTAGGCTGCCACGGCACGCGAAGGGCGAGAGGCCGAAGCGGCGTCATTCATTATGCCTTCCCAGTCGGCATTAAGGGCTCTGACTTGCATGCGGCTGGTGAGGATGTCGTTTTCATGTCCCAGCCGGGCCGTTAGACCGACGGCGACAAACACGATTACGGCGACGAGCGTGCCCCACGGCTTGCCGACAGTCGGCACTCCTACAGGACGTTTCGGCAAAAACTTGCAGCCGAGCGTGAGCACAAGCAGCAACAGGGCCACCAAGACGGGGATGAGAATGAACCTCGACGGCTCTTCTTTATACCACAGATTGAGGCCGAGCGAAAGCATCCAGAAATAGAGCAGTCCGGGCACCACGGCCGTGACGCCTTGCCAGCGACGAGGCAGACGCAGCAGGCGGTCGGCCATATAGACAATGGCCGTCATCACGAGGCTGAGCATCAACGCGCCGAGCGGCATACTCTTGAACGCCACCAGCAGCCGGCGGCTCCAGCAATAAAGCCAGCCCCACGACTGGTCGGTGAGGAACTTCATCTGCACGTCGTCCGAGCAAATGAAATTGGCCTCGGCGGCACGGCGAAAGACATCGCCGTAAACCACTGTGGAGAAAATAAAAGAGCAAACGAAGACGAGCAAATAGGGCCAAGGCCGGCGCGCGTAGCTTGCCCAAATCGAAAGGCGCCGGGGGGTTTCTGCCTTCGGCATTGGCTTTGGCATGGCCGCGGCTCGTTTGTTCATGTTTTTCTTATGCGACATAATAAAAATGATAAAGGGGAAATGCGTAAAAAAAGCCCCTCCCACCCTGCTCCGTGACGGGCAGAGGGGAGAGGATGTGATTTCACGGGCGTGTCTACTTCACGATGACTTTTTGTCCGGCCACAACGTAAACACCGGGCTGGCCCACGTCGATGCGCTCAGTGGGTTGCGAGAGCGTGTGCGTGGTGACGAGACGGCCGTCGGCGGTGTAGATGCCCACCGTGGCCACCCGGTTGCCGTGGAGCCATATGCAACCGTCGCCTCCCTTGGCTGCCACGAAAGACTCGTCGGCAGGAGCCGTCTGCACACCGTCCACCACGGGTGTGTAGTTATATTGCGTGTCGAGATAAGCCAGGCGGTCGTTGATCCACGTACTGATATACGACACGTCGCCGTGGATGTTGCTGTGGTAGCTACTCCAGCGGGTGGCTTCGCGGCTGTCGGCACCGCTCTCGCTGAAGAGGTCGGCATAGTCGGTGAAGCGCTTGATGAGTTTGTCGACCTGGAATTCGCCGGCTCTCAGTTCGGCATAACGCTCGGCCAGGAGCTGTTCCCAGTTCCAGTAGGTGCTGTTTTGCAGTCGGTAGAAGAGGGTGTGGTTGCCGTGTTCTTCTGCCCAGAGGAAGTCGTCGAAATTCTGCTCGGCCCCTGTCAGGCTGCTGCTGCCGTCCCATCGGCGACCCCATGTACCGTCGAGGTCCCAGGGCGCCACGCCAATGATGTTCTTGTAGGTTTTGCCTTCTTTGTCGTAGTTATAGAAGAACATGTTTTTGCCGTGGTTGTCGGTGGCCAACATCAGTTCGATGAAGAGGTAATAGTCTTTGAGCACGGGGAAATCGAAATAGCGTTCCACACCATTCTCGAAATCTGCCGTGGCACTGGTGGCGACGAAGTTGACCGCATTCCAAAGCGGCCCCCAGTCGATTTTCTCGTCTTCCCAGTCGGGATATTTCACCTCATACGAGGCCCAGGTCTCCGAGCGTGCGTCGTTGTCGTAACTGCGCGGCGTGGTGAGGGGGAAAGTCTTCATGTCCATTTGGTGTCCCATAAAGACCTCATAGCTCCACTGTGCCGACTTGAAGAGCGTGCCGTGTATGGTGTCGGCCGAAGTCTCTGTGGCGGGCACGAACTTCTTGAGTCGGAGTTGCTTGCGGTCCATCTTTTCGGTCATGCAGTAGATGCCGTGATACTGTCCGTTGAGGAACACCTCAACAAAGCGTCCGCGGGTGCCGCTCTTGGCTTTGGGTTCCCATCCCAATCGGCGCTGATAGGGCTTGGTGGCGAAGTCGTTCCACAGGTCGGTCGACACGCGGTTGCGCATACAGGCCTTGTCCACGGCCATGGCGTCGAGTATCCAGTTGTTGTCATTTCGCAAACCGAAGAACTCTCTGTCTACGGAGTTGCCATCGGCGTCGCGCAACTTGATGGCATAGCTTTTCTTGCTGTAACTCATTGCCGTGGCACCGCGATAGCGGAAGGCTGCCACGACGGTGGAGTCGTAGCCGGCAAGGTCGGCATAGGTCACACGCAGAGAACCGGTGGTGTAGGTGGTTCCGTTACAGCTCGGCACGTTCACCTCGACCAAAGGCAGGAAGGTGAAATTGAGTTCGGCCGCAGCCACTTCGTCGCCGGCGCCATTGTGCACCGTCATCGTGTAAGGCTCCTCACACGTCACGGCCGGCAGCGTGATTTGTCCGTCTACGGGAGCAGTGCCGTTTATCTTTATTGAATAAGTGTCGTCGCTTTGGGCAAAGTGCACGTCGAGCGTAGCCGTATAGTCTTGGCCGCCGCGGAGGGTGGAGGGCAGAGTGGCGTAGTAGACCTTGGCCTTGGTGTCGTAGACCAGGTCTTTACCGCCGAGTCTCACGGAGTCGGCATAGGCCCGGAAGCCCGTAGGCTGAGCGCCCGGCAGGGTGACGCCATTGGCGAGCAAATGGTCGAGGTGGCGCTGGTCTGTAGATTGGAAGATGAACGTAGAGCCATCGTCAACGTCCCAAAGGCCCACGCCTTCGCCACTCGTAATCACATAGTCGTTCCAATAGAGATAAGGACTTTGGTTGACATTGCTCGAGTTGAGGTTGTCCAGTTTCTCGACGGTGTAGCCGGGATAGCCCTCTTGGTTGGCGTAGCCCAATTTCCACAGGTTGCTGCCTGAGGTGGTGCCGAAATAGACCGACAAGAAATAGTTGCCGGCATAATATTTATGGAAATAGGTCGAGACGTATTTGCCATTATCCGAATAGATGTTCAAGCCCGACGAAGACTGCACGAAATAGAAGAGCGTGGGTGAGGACGACACTTGCGTCAGGTCGTTGGTGGAGGCGTCGACAAAGAGACCCGAGCGCACGTTGGCGATGCGGTAGAGCACGGGGTTGGAGGTGTCTGTCGTATAGACCACGGGCTGGTCCAGTCCCGTCCGCTCCCAATAGTAGCCGTCGGCGGTGACACCGGCCTCGCCCTCGATGGCACCCGTTTCGCCTTCTCCCGTTCCTCCTCCGCTCTCTCCTGAAGAGACGACAGACTCGCCGCTTTCGTCGTAGAGCAGGAACCAGCTGTTTGAAGTCGTGGCATCTTCATAGGTGCCGACGAGATAGGTGCCGTCTTTGCGCAGATTGAAATACTGCCCCGGCACGCCGACATTCTCTATGACGAGCCATCCCGAAGCGTTTTCGGTAAAGGTCCATCGGGCGTTGTCGTCACTCACGGCCGAGGCCAGCTGTATGCCTTTGGCGAGGTATTCGCCGGCGTCGTTGGTGGGCCGGCCTTCGGCATAGACGAGATAGTCGCCCGAGGCGGCGTTTTGTATGGTATAGCCATTGCCGTCGGCCTTGACGGTCCACCAGGCGTCGGCCGGCACGTCGGTGGCCGAAGTGAGATAATAGACATAGGGCGCGGCGTCGTGGTATGAGCCGAGCACGAGATAGCCCGTCTGTCCCTGGTATTGGCCACAAACGAAGCGGTATTTGCCGCCGTCTTTGATGCTGACCGTGGCAAAGGCCGTGAGCGTCGTGAGAGCGACGCAAAGGAAAAGGAGTAGAGTCTTTTTCATAGTTTGACTGTCAAAAAGTTGCGCCAAAATTACGTAAAAAACGGCGAAACAAGAGCTTAAGCCGCCAAAATTTATATCACGCCGCCACAAAAGCCACATATTTCACCACAAAAGCCTCCGACACTCTACGGTGAGCTGCCGGAGGCTTGATAGATGCCACCCCGCAAAGGGGCGGCTTTTGATGGCATGGCCTACACACCTATAATATATATAGGAGTGGGTGATGGTTTTATTGCTTCACAAACTTGAAGCTCTTGAAATAGACTTGCTGCTCGGCGCCCGAGGTGTTGGTCAGCCGGATGGCCGTGCCGGTCATACCGCCCAGTTCGTTACCGGTGTGAATGACGGGGTCGTCGGCGCTGTAATGGAGCAGCGACACGCGTTGCCACTCGCCGCCGGGACGGCGCACCTCGAGGGTGAAGTGGCGGGCCACGTCTTTAACGCCGAGATTGAAGTCCATGCCTTGGAGCGTAAACTCGCGATCGGCTTCGAGGGTG
The DNA here is from genome assembly GCA_051892575.1 of Alloprevotella sp. Classification (GTDB taxonomy): domain Bacteria; phylum Bacteroidota; class Bacteroidia; order Bacteroidales; family Bacteroidaceae; genus Alloprevotella. Next base: position 14,117 of record JBJFGJ010000058.1, read on the forward strand.
ATGGAGCCGCCGTCGGGCCAGTTGACCACTTCGAGCAGCGGGCGTATGCTCACCTCCTGGCCGTTGAGGCTCACTGGCTGGTGGGCGAGTTGGCCGACGGTGGCGGTGAGGGTGAAGGGATTGTATTCGGCCACGCGCTCAAGTGCTGTCCCATTTGCCTTGTTGTAGCGGTCTACGCTTTGGGCAAAGACTTTGTCGAGTGTGGGCAGGAGCACGCCGGTAGCCAGTTTGATGCCGGGCTGGAAGGGATGGCGCACGTCTGAATTTTCGAGTTCGAACATCTGTTGGCGAAGGGAGCGGGCTTGTTTGTAGTAGGTTGTAAACTCGTCATCGCCCAGCATAGCCATTCTGACGACGGCTTCGCCATAGGCGGCCACGTTTTTGCCTTGGAGCAGCCAGGGTTTGAGCTCTTTGATGAGCCACGGGTTGGACTTGTCGGCCAGGAGGATGTCGGCCGAGGTGGCGAGTTGCCGGCATTTGCCGTCAAGCGCGGTCAGTGCGGCGGCGTCGAGCGTCACGGCTTTGGCGGCCAAATTTTTGAGTTCGTCTCCCTCTTCGCGGGCAAAGCCGTGTCCGTTGGGGCCAAGTGCCTTGTTGTAGAGCGCGAATGTGCGCAAAGCCTCTTTTTCGTCGGGCAGAATTTCGGCCAATGCGGCTTCCCAATCTTTCTGGTAGTCGTAGGCGCTCATGTTCCAGGTGTAGTCAGCCACGCCGTATAGGGCAATTTTTGAGGCCTCGGCATGTTGCATCGGGTTGGAGACGAAGCCGGAGATGTCGGTGGCGATGTCGAGTCCGTTGCCATAGGTGGGGCCGAGCAGGATGCGGTCGCGCACGTAGTCGGACACGGGGAAGTTCCACCAGATATAGCCTTTGCGGTCGATGCGTTGGTTGATCCAATCCATCGACTCTTTGTCGATGCAGTGCACCACGGTGTTGCCCGTCCACATGATTTCGACGTCTTTGTTCATCTGTGTGCCGAGTGTGCGCAGGTAGCCGCCTTTGTCGCTGGCCCACGAGCGGTTGTATTCGGTGGGGCACATGATGAGCGGTGCCACGTCGGGCTTTTTGGCGATGAAGTTGTCGTCGACATAGTTGAGCAGGGCGGCCTGCTTGTCGGCCTTGGTGCCTTCACCCCAAATGTCGTCGAAGAAGACGGCAAAGGCTCTGACGCCGAGGGCATACATCTTTTCGAGTTTGGCCACGAGGGCGTCGCGGTCGGCGTCGGTCCACTTGATGTCTATGCCCGGGTGAATGGCCCAATAGAAGTGCACGCCGCGCTCTTTGGCCCGTTCCACGAGTTGCTGTATGCGGGCTGCTTCGGCCTCAGGATAGGGGTCGCGCCAGTGGTCGCGGTGGTAGGGGTCGTCTTTGGGGCCGTAGATGTAGACATTCATTTTGTGGCGGCCGTAGAAGTCGAGTTGGCGCAGGCGGTGCTCATGACTCCAGGGCGTGCCATAGAAGCCCTCGACCACGCCACGGTGTTTCACGTCGGGCCAGTCGGTGATGGTGCAGGCTTCGAGTTTGCCTTGGCTTATCATGCCGAGCAGGGTCTGCACGCCATAGTAGAGACCGCGCTCGGTGTGTGCGGCAATGGTCACGCCGCCACGGTCTGCGCTGAGATAATAGGCTTCTTCGCCCGTGGGCACCAGTCGTTTGACTTTGCTCAAGGTTTTGTCGCCCACGAGTCCGAGACGGAGGGTGAAGCGGGCTTTGGCGTCTTGCCGCAGCGAAGCCTCGTCGAGGGCTTTCAGGGCGATGCTGCCCTGCCGCGACTTGTCGCAGACGATGTGCCAGGCCTCGGGGGCATCAAAGACGGTCTCCGTGCCGGCCTTGGACGTGGTGGTGACTTTCTGGGGTATGGGATTGACAAGGCTCACTTGGGCCGCGGCGGCCATGGCGCCGAGCAGGAGCAGGCTCACAGAGAGGAAGCGTTTTTTCATGGTATGAGTTGAGGTTGTTGAAATAGTATTTTTTGCAAACTTACGCTTTTTCGGTCAATCGGCAGGGACCTGTGGCGCAAAAAAAAGCGCACACCGGCCGATGGGTGTGGCCGATGTGCGTCTGTATGGGTGTCAGAGTGACGGGAAAAGGCTTAATTGCGTATTTTCCAGTTGCCGTTGTCGTCTTTTTTGAGACGCATGGTCTTTGTGCTCTTTTGGCCGTTGCCATAGACTACTTCGACTTTGATTTTGGCTTTGTCGGCGTCGGCGGCAATGGGTTCGGAGGGCTCGAGGATTTCATAGCTCTCGATGCCGTTCCAAGCCTCAATCTGCTTGAATGCTTTCTCTTTGATGAGGGCCACGGTCTGGTCGCGGTCTTTGCTTTCTTCGATGCCATACAACAGGTCTGCATAGGCTTCGGCGTCGCCCGATTTGAGGGCTTCCATAGCGGCTTTGGCCACGCCTTGGGGTGAGTTGTCGTGTCCGCCACAAGCGGTGAAGGCGATGAGGGCTACGAGAGCCACGGCGAGGGTGCTGAATAATTTCTTCATGGTGTGTTTTGATTTTAAAAGGTTATGGAATAAGAGGATTAAGAGTCTAATAGTTTGAGCGGCCCGAGGAGGGTTGAGCGGCCCGGCAAGCCCTGTAAGGGCGTAACATTTTAGCCCAGGTCGTTAGGCCTGGGTATGGAATGTCCCAATAAAATCCGGCCTGTAAGGTCGGCACAATGAATTGAAAACATTGAAAACATATCACGAACACTTGAGCCTTAAAAATCGCTTTGGGGTGCCGACCTTACAGGCCGGAATGTCTGAGGCCATATTCACCCAGGCCTAACGACCTGGGCTGATATGTTACGCCCCTTCAGGGCTGCTTGGCCGCTCAACGCTCTTACCTTTTTTGACTCTTTGTCTCTTTGACTTTTTGACTTCTTGTCTTCTTGTCTCAAAAGCATCTCACACTGCGGAAACGTCTGTCGGCGTCGATGGCGGTGGGGAGCAGGCAGGTGATGTCAATGCCGGGCAGATTGTAGTGGCGCTCGCGCAAACCACGGATGGGGCAGCCGGCGGCCGCATAGGCCCTCACGACGAGCTCGGTGCAATAGAGGCGTGTGGAGTCGGCCGTGTCGTAGTCGTGGTCGAAGAGCAAGCCGCGGCGGTAATAGTCCAAGGCGGCAAGGGCTGCACGCCGGGCCACGACGGTGTCGGACTGTCGTCTCACTTCGCCAATCTGAGCCCTACGGGCATCAAAAAACGCTTCCGGTCGCTCCATTTTCACACGGTCGGGGTCGCCGGGAAAATCGGGTTCGCCGGGCACGGCATGCACCACCATCATCACACCGGCCGAGTCGACTATCATACCAATGTGTGAATAGGCTCCCGTGCGGTCGGCCATCAACACGGCGGCACTCTCGAGACTCCTGCCACGGCGCAACACTATGTCGCCGGCCTGCAAACTGAGGTCGGAAGGCATGATGCTGCTCCCGACGGCCGAACAGGCTACAAACAACAATGTCACTAAGCCTGTGAAAAGAGCGGATAAATGGTGCACAACCGCAAATGTAGGATTAAAAAGTTTAACAAACAAATAAAAGTGAACCAAAAAGACTTTGTACGAAAATCGCCGTG
>JBJFGJ010000059.1:0-13528 GCA_051892575.1 Alloprevotella sp.
TGGGGAAGAGGATGTGCACGCCGGTGAACGAAGCGTCGTAGGGCGTCATGCAGAAGTATTGCAGGCCGGGGATGGTGTGCATACCTTCTTCGGGCATGTCCTGCTGGGTGAGCACCACGGTGAGCTCTTTGGCGCGGTCGTTGCGGTAGTTGAAGAAGATGACCACGTCGCCCTCCTTGATGCGTCCGTCGACGTTGGCGTTGACGAGCGGTTCCATGAATTCGTCAGTGTTTTTATGGTCTTCGCTGTCGCTGTCGTAGCAGCTCTGCACGCCGGCCACCATATCCGTCACGGCACGTCCCTTGCCTTCGACGAGCTGGTCGTAGGCAATCTTTACGCGGTTCCAGCGTTTGTCGCGGTCCATGGCATAGAAGCGACCGATGATGCTGGCCACGTGGGCACCGCTCTTGGCGCAGTGGTCTGTGAGGTCTTGGATGAAGCCCTTACCGCTTTTCGGGTCGGTGTCGCGGCCGTCCATGAAGCAGTGCACGTAGGTGTGGTCGGAGATGCCATATTCGGCCGAGATGTCGACGAGTTTGAAGAGGTGGTCGAGCGAAGAATGCACGCCGCCGGTAGAGGTGAGTCCCATAAGGTGGAGACCCTTGCCGTTTTGTTTGGCGTAGTCGTAGGCACGGATGATTTCGGGGTTCTTGAGGATGGACCCGTCGGCACAGGCGTGGTTGATTTTCACGAGGTCTTGATAGACAATGCGTCCGGCACCGATGTTGAGGTGTCCCACCTCAGAGTTGCCCATTTGTCCGTCGGGCAGTCCCACGTTTTCGCCGCAGGCCAGCAGTTGCGAGTGCGGATATTTTTCGTTCAGACTGTCGATAAAGGGAGTAGGCGTCTGGAAGATAACATCACCTTTACCATGTGCGCCGTTACCCCATCCGTCGAGGATCATTAAGAGAGCTTTTTTTGCCATATCATTGATTTATTAGTGTTTTCGTGGGACAAAGTTAGTGCAAATGAGTGCAGAGACAAAAGGAAAGACGTAAGTTTTTCATTTTGGCTATGCCGAATGCAGCCTAACTTGCGCCGTTAGGCGAAAGTTAGTGCAAGGTGAGCGGGAATGGCAAGAAAAGCTTGTTTTTTAGGTTTGCTTGCCCGAGCCGCCTAACTTGCGCCGTCAGGCGAAAGTTAGTGCAAATGAGTGCAGAGACAAAAAACTTGTTTTTTAGGTTTGCTTGCCTGAGCCGCCTAACTTGCGCCGTCAGGCGAAAGTTAGTGCAAGACGCTCGGAATGACTCAATATATCCCTCCGCGCTCACTGCGGAACGTGGAAGCCGGCAGGCCGGTGAGGCCGACGAGGTTGGCACGGGTGAAGGGCTGCCAGCCATAGCGTACGGCCACGGGATGAGGCACTTCGGCAGAAGAAACGAGGATTTGACAGCCGTCAATCACGGCCGTAGCTGTGTGCCATAAACCATCTTGGCCGGCCACTTCAAAACCGCGCAAGTCGCCCTCGGCGGCATGGAGCCCCTCGGCATAGTCGAACGTGAGACGGAGAGAAGCGCCCTCGATGTCAAACCCTCTGAACGCCGGACCGGACGGACAGATGTCTGTGCGGCCATAAGTGTGGTTTAATATCGCACTGGTCACACGTTGAGCCAATTCGCGTTTTTGCTTGGGATGCACGTCGAGCGAGTCGCCCATGTCGTGGCTCACCGTGAGATAGACGCCCGGAGTGGTGTCGGCCAGACGGCGCTGGCTGTCGCGGAAGTGAGGCCATGTGGGTCGGCTGCCTATGCTTGAGAGCTGAATGGTATAGAATGGTAGGTCGGCCTGTGCCCATGTGCCTCGCCAACTCTCCAAGAAGTAGTTGAACAGACGTGTGTGCAGTTCGGCATTGTGGGCGTTAGACTCCCCTTGATACCACACCACGCCGGCAATGGGATAGCCTTCGAGCGGTTTGATGGCTGCTTCGTAGAGATAAGACGGTTCAAACGGATGGCGTTGGCGGGGAGAAGCGGCCTGGCGCATCTGCTCTTTGGCGCGGCTGCGCACCCAATCCATAGAATAGTCCGTCTCGGTCCACCGCTGATAGATGGCCGGCAGATGCGTTTCGAGGGTGGTGCGGTCTATCCAACTTTCCAACGGCGAACCGCCCACGGCGTTGCAGATGATGCCCACGTGACAGTTGAGACTGTCGGCCAGCAGTCGGCCTATGTGAAAGCCTATGGCAGAGAAGTCTTTGGCCGTCGTGGCCGAAGACCGCTCCCATCGGCCTGGTTGCATATAGCGGAGTTGGGTCACGGCGTCGAGTGTGGCGGCATCCCACTGTGGGTTGGATGGCGAAGCCACTGGTTGCATATGATATAAATGTACGCGCGTGAGTGTGTCGGCCGCAGCGAGATCCTGCGAGGCCGTGGCGCAGTCGGCGAGCGTGAAGGCCATATTGCTCTGACCGCTGCAAAGCCATACCTCGCCAATCCAGACATCTTGCAATGTGATTTTGTCGGCTTTTGTCTTGACGGTAAGTTTGTAGGGACCTCCTGCCGGCATTTCGGGAAGTGTGGCCTGCCAACGTCCGTCGGTCGCCGTGGTCACTTCAGCCCGGGCTTTGCCCAAAGAGATGCTCACCACGTCGCCGGCATTGGCTGTGCCGTGAATGTCAATGGGCCGATGGCGCTGAATGACCATACCGTCGCTGAAGGTAGCCTGCAGGTGCAGACCGCCATAATTCCCCGTGATGTATCCTCTCACCGTCTCTGCCAGAATGGCTGCACCGGCACTGTCGGGATGAAGGGCATCGGGGAAAAGGTCGGGATGACAATGCAGCGGCGTGTGGAGGTCGATGAGACCTACATTGGTCGTCGCAGCTATCTGTCGGATGCGCTCTGTCACGAGACGGTGCCATTCGCGTGTACTGCTGTCGAAGCGGCGATGAGCCGTGAATATGGGGGTGAGCAGGCAGACGGCAACTTGGCATTGCGGATTGGCCACACGAAAAGAGTCGATGAGCGCCCGATAGTCGGGAATGAACTCGTCGGCATAGTTGGGCCAGGCCGAGGGGTCGGTGTCGTTGAGGCCGAGGTGGATGATGGCAATATCGGGGCGAAAATTGATAGCGTTGCGGTATTCTGGCTGATGTATGTAGGGTAGTCGGCCCTTGGTGAGCAATGTGGCACTGCTGCGGCCGAAGTTTCTCACGTCGTAGTCTGCGCCCAGCAGTCGGGAGAGTTGGGCGGGATAGCTGTTGTGTTCGCGGTTGGCAATGCCATAGCCATAGGTTACGCTATTGCCCACACAGGCCACTCGGATGGGCTTCTGACAGAAAGCAGAAACCGACAAGAAGCAGAGGACAAAGAGATACAGCCACTTTTTCATAGTATCAAGAATAGGTGAATAATTAAAGGTTACTCAGTGATTTTGCCGCTATGGTGCCACATACGCAGCACGTACCACACCACATGCACCAGGCCGAAGGCTACGGCCACGACAAGCATGGTCTTGTCGGTCTGCCAGCCGGCCGTCTGCTGATGCCAGAAGCCCGTGACGACGCAAAGCAAGCCGAGGCACAGACCGAGCATATTGATGATGGTGGCGCCACGCCGGTTGGGGACGGCCTCAAGCACGCTGTGGCGTATGCCATAGTGCGTATAGACGTCGAGGCCAATGAGCATCCACAACACCAGACGTATCCACGTGTCGGCAGGCAGGAAAATCATCAGACTCAGACACGTCACAATGCCGGCCAGAGGAACGAAGGGCACGAAAGGTGTGCGGAATGTGCGCGGCAGATGAGGCATAGTGCGTCTGACAATGAGCACACCGCCACACACCAGCGTGAAGGCTAAAAGTGTGCCGATGCTCGTCATTTCACCTGCCAAGCCAGCCGGGACAAGGGCCGCCAGTGTAGCGATAATCACCATACAGATGAGGTTGTTGAACATTGGCGTGCGGAAACGGCTGTGCAGTTTGGAGAAGACCGGCGGCAGCAGACCGTCGTGGCTCATGGCCATAAAGATGCGGCTTTGGGCCATGAGCAATACCAAAATGACCGAGCAATAGCCAATGAGAATGGCCAGCACCACAGCTTTGGAGAGCCAAGGGTAGGCCGGTGTGATTTGGCCGGCTGCGTCTGCCACGCCCATATGGTCGATGGCGATGGCCACGGGAGCGATGCCTTCAGAACCGGCAAACTCGGTGTAGTGGGCCACACCGGTCATGACGTGTCCGAAAGCCACATAGAGAATGGTGCAGATGAGCAAAGAGAGCAGAATGCCAAGCGGCATATTGCGGCGAGGGTTGCGTGTCTCTTGAGCAGCTGTGCTGACGGCGTCGAAGCCCAAGAAGGCAAAAAACACGATGGCTGCTCCACGCAATACGCCGCTCCAGCCATATTCGCCGAGCACACCCGTGTTGGCGGGCAGATAGGGCTGGTAGTTGTCGGCATTGATATAGCGCCACCCCAAGAATACAAAACCCAGAATAACGGCCACTTTGAGCACCACGATGATGCTGTTGACCAACGCGCTTTCGCGTGTGCCGCGAATGAGGAAAAGACTCATCACGACAACAATCAGGGCAGCCGGCACGTTGATGATGCCGCCGTCTGCCGGGCAGGCGGTGAGGGCCGTGGGCAAGTGGATGCCGGCATCGGCCAGGAATTTCACCATATAACTGCTCCAAGAAATGCTCACGGTGATGGCGGCCACAGTGTATTCCAACACAAGGTCCCACCCGATAATCCAGGCGATGAGTTCGCCCATCGTGGCATAAGAATAGGTGTAGGCACTGCCCGAGACAGGTATCATCGAGGCAAACTCGGCATAGCACAGGCCGGCAAAGGCGCAACCTATAGCAGCAATGGCAAACGAGATGGTGATGGCCGGTCCGGTATAGGCTGCAGCTACGGTGCCGGTGATGGAGAACAGGCCGGCTCCAATGATGACGCCGACGCCAAAGGCAATGAGGCCAATCGGGCCAAGCACGCGCTTGAGCGTCTTGCTGCCGGTGGCCTCGGCTTCGCGTTGGAGCAGGTCGAGAGGTTTTCTGATAAAAATGCCCATTTGAAGAAAGTAAGAATGCTAATGGGAAATGGGAAGATTAAAGCGGAAGCCGGTAGACATTGGTCTGTCGCAGGCGGAAACCCAGCGACCGGTAGAGCCGGTTGGCTGCGACACGTTCCGGCTTTGAGGTGAGATTGACCGAAGAGGCGCCCAACCGGCGTGCTTCGGCGATGAGATGAGTCAACAATTGGCGGCCATAGCCACGTCCGCGGCAGTTTTCATCCACCACGACGTCCTCAATCCACGCCTTCACCCCGGTGGGAATGAGCATAAGCGAGAGTGTGGCCATGGCTTGAATAGTTCCCTCTTCGTCGTGCCCGAGAAAAACTTGGGTGGTGGGACAATCGATGAGGCGTATGAGGTCGGTTTCGCTCAATGAGGACGCATGGGCCGACAGTTGAGGCAACAGACGGTTGACGGCCGTCAGGGTGGTCTCTTCATAGTGGTCAAGCCGGGCGATGTCGAGCTGGTTGAGTTGATTGAGTAGGTCTTTCATGCTCTGCCCAAGGAGCGGATGAACCAGGTCGGGCGCCAGTTCTGCCATAGGTTCCATCACGAAGCGTCGCCTGCTCATAAGCGGATGGGGCAGGGTGAGGTTGTCTGTCCGGACTGTTTGCCGACCATAGATGAGCAAGTCGATGTCTATGGTGCGGTCGGTGTGCATGCCGTCGTGGCTCTTGGTGGTCCGGCCAAGCGAGCTCTCAATAGTCTGTGTGATGTCGAGCAGTTCGGCCGTAGGCAATGATGTTTCAAACACGGCCACGGCATTGAGAAAAAGATGGTCTGAGTGGAAGCCTTGAGGCTTGGTTTCATAAAGCGCAGAGCACCCGCCGCAGGAGCCTATGCGCCGGGCGAGTGCTTCGATGGCTTGTTCTATATTCTGCCTGCGGTTGCCCAAGTTGGCACCGAGAGCCACGTAGAGTTTCATAGCCGTCAGTCTACGATAAGCATAACGTCGCCGAAGGGACCAAACTGATAGTCTTCTTTCAAGGCTACGTCATAGGCGTGCATCGTGTAGTCGTAGTCGCCAAAGGCGGCTGTGAGCATGAGCAAGGTGGAGTAGGGCAGATGGAAGTTGGAGAGCATGGCATCGGCCACCGTGAACTGGTAGGGCGGGAAAATGAATTTGTTGATCCAGCCTTCATATTCCTTGATGCGGGCATTGGTGCCCACACAAGCCTCGAGCGCACGCTGCACGGTGGTGCCCACGGCCACGACCTTGCGGCCTTCGTCTTTGGCTTTGTTGACAATGTCACAGCAGGCTTTTTCCACAAACATTTGCTCGGAGTCCATCTTGTGCTTGGTGAGGTCTTCCACGTCGGTGTTGCGGAAGTTGCCCAGACCGCAGTGCAGGGTGATGAAGGCAAAGTCGATGCCTTTGATTTCCATACGCTTCATCAATTCGCGCGAGAAGTGTAGGCCGGCAGTGGGGGCGGTGACGGCACCTTCGTGTTTGGCAAAGATGCACTGGAAGCGCTCAAGGTCTTCGGGCTCCGACTCACGGCCGATGAAGCGGGGAATGGGAGCCTCGCCGAGTGCATAGACGGCTTTTTTGAATTCTTCGTGGTCGCCGTCGTAGAGGAAGCGAAGCGTGCGTCCGCGGCTTGTGGTGTTGTCGATGACTTCTGCCACGATGGCGTTGTCGTCGCCAAAATAGAGTTTGTTGCCGATGCGGATTTTGCGGGCAGGGTCCACGAGTACGTCCCAAAGTCGGAGTTCTTCGTTGAGTTCGCGCAAGAGGAACACTTCTATTCTTGCCCCGGTCTTCTCTTTGTTGCCATAGAGACGTGCGGGGAACACTTTCGTGTCGTTGAACACAAAGACATCGTGCTCATCAAAATAGTCGAGCACGTCTTTAAACATCTTATGCTCAATCTCGCCGGTGGTGCGGTGAAGCACCATCATTCTGCATTCGTCGCGGTGGGGAGCGGGATACTTGGCGATTTTCTCTTCGGGAAGTTTAAACTTGAATTGTGACAGTTTCATAGACTCCTTTATTATATATATGGGGCACGCGTCTGTGTGCCTTGGGGTTGCTTGGGTTGGTGAGGTAAAAATGGTCTTCGGCCTTTAGCCTTCGGGCAGTTGGGTTTCCACTTCAATGGTGCCGAGCCATTGTTCGAAGGCTTCAAGTGTCCGGCAATCTTCGATGCCGTAGTCGCCCACTCGGGTACGCCGCAGGGCCGTGAGGTGGGCACCGCTACCGAGAGCCTCGCCGATGTCGCGGGCCAAGGCTCGGATGTAGGTGCCTTTCGAGCAGACCACACGGATGGAAATCTCGGGCTCTTCGCAGTCAAGCCGGCAGTCTGTGAGGGTAATTTCTTCGATGCGCAGCGGTTTGGCCTGCAGTTCGGGCGAACCACCCTGTCGGGCGATGTCGTAGGCCCGTTTGCCTCCCGTCTTACACGCCGAGAAGGCCGGCGGCACCTGCATGATGTCTCCCTCAAACCGTTTCAACACCTCTTCCACCATTTCTCTTGTGATATGTTCGGTGGGATAAGTGGCGTCGATGTCGTGCTCGAGATCAAAACTCGGTGTGGTGGCACCCAGACGGAGCGTAGCCTCGTAGGCTTTGATGCCCAATTGGAGCTGTGGGATTTGCTTTGTGGCCCGTCCGGTGCAAATGAGCAACACGCCTGTGGCCAATGGGTCGAGTGTGCCGGCGTGGCCCACCTTGATGCGTCGGCCGTCCATACTCCGGGTGAGCAGCCATCTCACTTTGGCCACGAGGCCGAAGCTGGTCATGCCGAGAGGTTTGTCGAAGGCCAGTATCTGTCCCGCAAGAAAATTCATAGATTACAGGCTGATTGGAGAATGTGGCGGCTCGGCCTTTTAGTCGGCCATGGTGAGGGGGATGCCGCAGAGTGAGAGAATGATGATGGCCAGACCCACTACGATGCGATACCAACCGAATGCGGCAAAGCCGTGGCGGGAGATGTAGCCGATGAAAAACTTGATGGCCAGACAAGCCACAACAAAAGCCACGGCACTGCCCAAGATGAGGTGAAACAGTCCGTCGCCCTCGGTGAGAATGCCTCGTTTGGCCGGGTCGCTGAGCAGTTTGTAGAGCTCGAGGCAGGTGGCGCCAAACATGGTGGGTACGGCCAGGAAAAATGAAAACTCGGCGGCTTTGCGGCGGCTCAGCCGTTGCGACATACCACCCACGATGGTGGCCATGGAGCGCGACACGCCGGGTATCATGGCGATGCACTGAAACAGACCCACCACCAGCGAGCGGCGATAGGTGATGGGCGTTTCGTCCGTACCCTTGCCAAAGAGGCGGTCGCAAAAAAGCATAAACACACCGCCCAGGATGAGCATCACGGCGGTGAGCGTCACGTTGCCCAGATTAGATTCGATGAAGTCGTTGAAGGCCAGTCCCAGCACGATGGCCGGCACTACGCCGATGATGAGTTTCAAGTAAAAACGCCATACGGCCCTCCACCAGCTTCTGCCGGGCTTCTTAGCCTCTTCGGGATAGAAAAACTTGCGCCAATAAAGGCAGACTACAGAGAGGATGGCGCCAAACTGAATGATGACGGTGAAGGCCTTCAAGAAGGGGGTGCTCTCCATACCCAAGGCACCTTGGGTGATGATCATATGGCCGGTAGACGACACGGGCAAAAACTCCGTGAGTCCCTCGACGATGGCGATGATGACGGTTTGTATCCAATCCATTGGTTCGTATATTTTTTGAGAGTCAAAGTGGCGAAGAGATTGTGAGCGGCGGGGCAAGCCCTTTCAGGGCTATTTGGCCGCTCAATAACTTTTAGTCTCTTAGTCTTCTTTTGGGCTTTTCGGTTTCTTAAGTATGGCATAGACCATAAAGAGGTAGCCGAAAAGGCAAACTACGGGAGCCACCTTGATGCGGCGGGCGCTGAAGATGTCGGGATTGAACGCCTCTTCCGTCGTGCCGCCACCGGCCATCAGGATAAAGCCCAAGATGACCACGGCCATACCCACGGCAAGCAAGATGAAGTTGGTGCGGGTGAACGCAAACTGTGCCTTTTTTTGTGAGGAATTGGCCGATAGGGCAGGTGGAGTCTGGGTAGGAATGGTTTTCATATAGAGGATGTTTGATTATTTCAAGAAGATTTCGTCGTCGCTCATACGCAGGCAGCGGCTCACCGAGATGAAGGTCCAAAACAGCGTCAGAGCCGGTCCGGCAATGCCCACTGTGAGGAGCGTGTAGAGCATGACGTCGGACGTGACAAAGGCGAAGTCGCTGCCGGCATTCATCACAGCCAGGGTGTCCAGTCCATACCAAAGTAAGCCACCGGCCACCACTGAGGCCACGAGCCCCGTCCACCAGGCGCGAGCCATAAACGGTCGGCGAATGAAGCGGTGGGTTGCTCCTGTGAGGCGCATTGTCCTGATGGCGTGTCGGCGGTTGTGCACACCCGAGCGCACCGTTGAGGCTATCAGGGCAAACGAGATGAAAGCCAGCAGAGCCGCCACGGCAAGCGCCACGAGGCTGGCCGTCCGTGTGAAGCTGTCTACGCTGTCAATGAGTTCAATGGGACAAACCACATCGCGCACATATTTATTCTTCTCCTTGACGGGCACGATGTGCTTGTTGATGCTGTCCCGGCAGGCATAGGGTGCGTGGAGAAACACCTCCAGCTCAGCCGGTACGGGACTGCTTCCCAACAGTTCTTCGGGATTTTCGCCCAAGTCGGCCATAAGGTCGTTGGTGGCCTGTGCCTTAGAGATATAGTTCACCTGCCGGGCGAAAGGCGCCTTCTCGAGGTTGGACTTCAGAGCCTGAAGGTCGCGCTGCGGAATGCTGTCGTCGAGCAGCACCTCCACGGTGAAGTTCTCTTTGATGCCTCGGCTGAAATGTCCGGCCATGGTCACCGCCGCTACCACGCCGCCGAGCATAATCAGCACAAGCGTGACGCAAATGGTCACCGGCAGCATAGTGCGCAGAGTCGCGAAAAATTTAGAACTGGTAGATTTCATTACGGATACCTTCTGCGAAAGTGGCAATTAGGGGAAACTCATTAGTGAGTGTGTAGCACGTCAGCGTTTTTTTGCCTCGCGGGCGCCAGAAGTGTTTTCATTGGTTTGCAATTAAACGCAACCTTCAGCCGATGAGGCACAATACGCGCTAAATTCAAGCAAAAATACGACATTTGGCCCGACTCGCCGCTTTTTCGCTTATATATTTAAGTATTATTAAGGCGCTAAAGGGAGAGGGCGAGTGGAATGTGGGACATCAATAGGGGCATAAATGGCTTTGTATTCCAAGGTTATGAGCTTCAATCGTTGCTCTTCTCCTCAAAAGGCACTACTTTTGCACAAGCGATATCTTACACCTGTCAATCAAAACCACACCAATATGGACAAAATGAAAACCGCCACGCTGTGCGTTCAAGCCGGCTGGCAGCCCAAGAAGGGCGAACCACGGGCTCTGCCCATCTACCAATCCACCACGTTCAAGTATGACAACAGCGAGCAGATGGCCCGTCTTTTCGACCTCGAAGACACCGGCTATTTCTACACACGTCTGCAAAACCCCACCAACGACGCCGTGGCCGCCAAGATTGCAGCCCTCGAGGGTGGTGTGGCGGCCATCTTGACGTCGAGTGGTCAGGCGGCCACTTTTTATGCCGTGTTTAACATCTGCGAGGCTGGCGACCACTTCATCGCTTCGTCGTCTATCTATGGCGGCACTTACAACCTCTTTGGCGTGACAATGAAGAAAATGGGCATAGACTGCACGTTTATCGACCCCGACCAGCCCGACGAGGTCATCGAACAGGCGTTCCGGCCCAACACGAAGTGCGTGTTTGGCGAAACAATTTCAAATCCCGGCGGCCACGTCTTCGATATTGAGCGCTTTGCCCGTCTGAGCCACAAACACGGCGTGCCCCTCATCGTGGACAACACGTTTGCCACGCCTGTGAACTGCCGGCCGTTTGAATGGGGAGCCGACATCGTGACACATTCCACCACAAAATATATGGACGGCCACGCTTGTGCCGTGGGCGGGTGTATTGTAGACAGCGGCCACTTCGACTGGAAGGCACAAGCCGACAAGTTCCCCGGTCTCTGCCGGCCCGACGAGAGCTATCACGGCCTGACTTATGCCGAGCGTTTTGGCGAAATGGCCTACATCACCAAAGCCACCGCCCAGCTGATGCGCGACTTGGGCAGCACGCCGAGTCCGCAGAATGCTTTCCTCACGGGCCTTGGCCTCGAAACGCTTCATCTGCGTATGGCGCAACACTGCAAGAATGCCCAGACGGTGGCCGAATATCTCGAGCAGCATCCGAGGGTGGCTTGGGTGAGCTATGCCGGACTGAAGAGTGACAAATACCACGCGCTGGCCGAGAAATACCTGCCTCAAGGCGGTTGCGGTGTGATTGCTTTTGGTCTGAAAGGCTCACGCGACGAGGCCATCCGCTTTATGGACCATCTGAAGATGATAGCCATCGTCACCCACGTGGCTGACTCGCGCACTTGTGTGCTTCATCCCGCCAGCCATACGCATCGCCAGCTCTCTGACGAGCAGTTGCGCGAGGCCGGTGTGGCGCCCGACCTCATCCGTCTGAGTGTGGGCATAGAAGACTCTGAAGACATCATCGCCGATATTGCACAGGCGCTCGAGGCTTAATTTCAGCGGCCCGAGAATTAGACTTTATAGATAAAACGAAGGCCGGCACATCACACACATATATAATATATGGTGTATGTGCCGGCCTTCTTTATTTTTTTTATTGATAAAGGCTCAGACGTCGAATAGGTTTAGAAATCCCATTTCACGCCCACGCAGGGACGGCATTTGAAGCCCGACTGGTCGCCAAAGTGCTGGCTCAGTTCAAACTCGGTGCCGACGGAGAGGTTTTTTACACCAAAATGCTGTCCTACGGCATACCACAGTTGGGGCTCACTCTGGAAGACATTGCGACGCGTATGGGCGGGTGTGCCGGTGCCGGTGGCGTCGAAGTCGCAAGCGTGGTCTTCAAACCAAAAGTCGGCATAGCCACTGAAGACGAGCCCTTTCAAGCCGAGCATGTCTTGCCAGCCCCACACGGCCGTGAACTGCAACGGCAACACCTGGTGGCGGCTCCAGATGTGCTTGTAGAGCACTTGAAAGTTCAGCGTACGTTTCCAGTCGGCACTGTGAAGGCCATATTCCACACCGGCCAGGAAGGCGCTGTTGATGGGGTAGGCCTGCGTCAGTCCGCCGTTGTATTCCACGTGGAGGCTGAGCGGTGCCAGCGGGGTGGATTGCCAGAAGTTGAGGCATCGGGCAATTTCCATATAAGTGCCGCCGGGAGCCACGGCCTTGTCGCCGGTGAGTTTATGTTGGTTGAAGTCGGTGTCGATGAAGAAGAACGTGTTGCCCCAAGGGTCGGCCTTGAACATTTCGAGGGTCAGCGTGACATATTTGCGGTCGCTGCCGAGGTCGTAGAAGAGTTGGGCGTTGACTTGAGCGCGACACTGTGACGACGGCGTCGCAAGAGAGAGTAGGGCGACCGTGAAGCTGACGATCGCCAAGCGTAATGTTTTCATAAAAAAGGAGGATGATTATAATGATGAGAAATGATATCCGGATTTATTCGAAGTAAAACGACAGCACCACCATCGACGAGGTGACCCGGTCTACGCTACGTGTGTAGACGATGGCCGTGGGGTCGGTGAGGTCCCCTCGCTTGCTGTCGAGCACGTTGCCCAAACCGAAGCAGAATTTGAGTTCGGGGATGAGTTTGAAGAAGGGCAGATAGAAGTCGCAGCCCAGTCCGGCCTCAAGCATCACCTGCATGGGGCGCGTGCGGATGAGTGTGTGCTTGTTGGCGGTGAGGTCATACATCGGTGCCACGCCCGTTACGACGTAAGGGCGGTAATTGCCCACGCGCGGCCCACTGATTTTGAGGTCGAATGGTACAGCCACATAAGACGACTTCATGTCTTGGCTCTGTGTGGTGCCGTCGGCGGCGTTGCGGAATTTGAGGTGTTTGCTGCCGAAGTGCAGGGTGGGAATGGCGCGGAGCGAGAGGTAGCGGCTGAGTCGCCATTCGCCCAATACGCCCACACTGAAGCCGTAGCCCGAGCGGTCGTTTTCGCCCAGCCATTGTGCGCCCGTCTCGGGGTCAATGTAACCGTTGCTTTGCATACTGACAAACTGGTCGTGGAGGCCTATGGTGAAGCCGTAGTGGAAGCGTCGCTCGTCGATGAATGGGCGGTTCTGCAACTTCCGCTCCTGGGCCCCGATGGAGGCAAAGAGCAGCAGCCCGGACAGGAGGCAGACGAAGCGGATGGACAAGGTGTGGCGATGTGGCATATTGAGGAAGGAGTAATACTTGAGTCAAAGAGTCAAAGAGATAAAGAGTCGAAGAGTTTGTGAGCGGCCAAGCAAGCCCTGTAAGGGCGTAACAATGAGCGAATGGGCACGGCCTGAAGGGCCAGCGAGACCATAGCCCAGGGCAGAGACGAGCAAAGCGAGGCGGCACCCTGGGTAAAGACATTGACGAAAATGCGCCCTGTAAGGGCATAAGACTAAAAAA
>JBJFGJ010000059.1:13628-17681 GCA_051892575.1 Alloprevotella sp.
CTAAAACTCTTAGTCTTTTTGTCTCTTAGTCTCTGCATCTTTTATTTCACTGGTTCCACGTGGGTGGTGATGATGGTGTCGTGGCCGAAGTGTTCGCGCAGTTTGTTTTCGATGGCCGTGGCCGTGTGATGGGCTTCGGTGATAGAGGTTTGGCCGTCCATGCGAAAGTGTAGGTCGATGACGTGAAGGCGTCCCACGTGACGGGTGCGCAGGCGGTGAGGGTCGGAAGCCCCCGGCTGGTTGCATACCACGGTTTTGATGTATTCCTCTTCGTGTGGAGGCAGGGCGTGGTCGGTGAGCTGACCCATACACGACATCAGCAGGCTGACGCTCACTTTCACGATAAACACACTCACCACGATGGCCGCCAGAGGGTCGAGTATCTGCCAGCCGTGGCCCAACATGGCGGCACCGCCAATGCCCAGGGCCGTGCCGATGGACGAAAAAGCGTCGGAGCGGTGGTGCCAGGCGTTGGCCACGACGGCGTCAGACTGTAGCCGACGGCCGTGGCGGACGGTGTATTGATAGAGCAGCTCTTTGACCACTATCGAAGCAATGGCCATCCAAAAGGCCACCATTCCCGGCGCTTCGACGGGATGACCGCCCACGTGGAGCCAAATGCTTCGGGCGCCGTTCCAGCAGATGCCCAGCCCCACGAAGAGCAGCATCAGACCGATGAGGGCCGTGGCCAGAGTCTCGTATTTGCCGTGGCCAAACTCGTGGCCGGTGTCTTGAGGTTTGCCGGCAATGCGCACAAAGGCAATCACCACGAAGTCGGTGATGAGGTCGGAGAGAGAATGGACGGCATCGGCCAGCATAGCGGCACTGTGGCCTACGATGCCGGCAAGAAACTTGAGCAGCGTAAGCATCAAGTTGCCCACACTGCCTATGATGGTGACGCGGTAGATGTCGCGTTCACGGCGTTCTTCTCTTTGGTCGGGAGTCAAGATAGATGAGAGGTTATGAGGTTTTGAAAAGCTGAGTTTATGGTCAAGCGCCATACTCCCAGTCTGGAGCAACGGAGTCTGCGACAGCCGAGTCATACGGCATGTCATAGTCGTCGGCCGAATAGTCTTCGCCGGGCGCTTCATAGTAGTTGTAGTCGGGTTCGGCTACGGAGTCAGCTACCACGACCTCTTCCGTGTCTTCATATCCCGAATTGAGCAGACTGTCTATTTCGTTGTCGTAGTTGTGCGATGGCGGGCGACTGACCACGCCCCAAACAATCATGGCCACCACCAGTGCCACAATCACGAAGGTCACAACAAGCAACGGCCACAGACGTCGGCGAGGCTCTTCAAACTCAGGCTCTTCGGGCTCTTCCGGAGTGGGCGGTGCCGGAGGCGTGGGTGGCGTCGGCGGGATGGGAGGAAGGGGTGGCGTGGGCGGCGGCGTGACGCCTTCGGCAGGGCCATTGTCATTTATGGCCGGCGGCACGGGAGGCTGATTGAGCGGACAACCACACACGGGACATTCCGTGGTCTCGTCGGGCAGTTGCTGGCCGCAAACAGGACAGATTTGCATTTTTGTAACGAATTTGGAAACCGTTTCTTCGGTGCAAAATTATAACTTTGCCACAAATCTTACACCTTAAACCATATAACAAAATCAAATACTTATGCTTAAACGTGTGTTTTCGCTGTTTTTGTGCAGCGTTTTAGCTTTTTCTGTTTGGGCCGGAGGCAAGGCCAAATATGTGTTCTACTTCATCGGCGACGGTATGGGCGTGAACCAAGTCAACCTCACCGAGACCTATCTGGCTGCCCTTGAAGGCCGCATCGGCATTGTGCCGCTCACGTTTGCCGACTTCCCTTATGCCGGCCTCGTCAATACCTTCTCTGCCACCAACGGCGTGACCGACTCGGCCGCTTCAGGCACCGCACTGGCCACGGGCCGCAAAACCAAAAACGGAGCCCTCGGCCTCTTGCCCGACCTCACCACGCCGGCTATGAGCATCGCCGTGGGCGCCAAAGCCGCCGGTGCCCGTGTGGGCATTGCCACGAGTGTGTCGGTGGACCATGCCACGCCCGCTGCCTTCTATGCCCACGTGCCCGACCGTAACAGTTACCACAAAATCGGTGGCCAGCTCATCGACGCCGGCTTTGACTTTTACGCCGGTTCAGACTTCCGCCAACCCGCTGCCGACAAGGCTGCCGGCGAGACGCAGAGCCTCTACGAGCGTGCCACGTCTGAGGGCTATGCCATTGTGCGCGGCTACGACAATTATTTGAAAGCCTCTCCCTCTGCCGGCCGGCTGATTTTGCTCCAGCCGGAGCAGCCCAGCAATGCCGACCGCACTTGCCTGCCCTATGCCATAGACCGACGCGAGAGCGACCTTACGCTCACGCAAATCACCCGTGCCGCCATCGACCGCCTCTCTGTCGGCAAGCAGGGCTTCTTCCTGATGGTGGAGGGCGGCAAGATAGACTATGCCTGCCATGCCAACGACGCCGCGGCCGTGGTCCACGAAGTCATCGATATGGACAATGCCATCCGTGAGGCTTTTGCCTTTTATGAAAAACATCCCAAAGAGACGCTCATCGTGGTCACCGCCGACCATGAGACCGGCGGCCTCGTCTTGGGCCGTGGTCCGTATGAACTCCACACCGATCTGCTCCGTCATCAACGTATGAGTGCCGAAGAATATACGCGCCACCTCAACCGCCTGCATGCCGACTTGGGCGACAAACTCACATGGGAGCGCGTCGAAGCCGATCTGCGTGAAAATTGGGGCTTCGGTGCTGCCGTGAGCCTCAACGACCATCAGAAAGAGCGCCTGCATAAGGCCTTCGACGAGTTTATTGCCGGTCGCGACAAGGCCAAAACCAATCTCTACGCCTCGCTTGGCGGCATTGCCGACGCTGCCCGCCGCACCATGGCCGAATGTGCCCTCATCGGGTGGCAGAGTGGCGGTCACTCCAACGGCTACGTGCCCGTGTTTGCCGTCGGCGTGGGAGCCGAAGAGTTTGTGGGCCGTTTCGACAACACCCTCATTCCCGCCAAGATAGCCGCCATTGCCGGCTGGTCGGTGAAATAACCTCTGAGGCCGTGCCGGGAGCCTGAGGGCTGAGACAAATCGAGGGCGAAAAGTGACAAAAATAGTTGCAGAAAATCGTCGCAATCCTCAAAATGCTGTCAACAAGCCATTCGGGAGAGCATGAAAGCCTTTCAAAAACACTCTAAACGCCCTTCGTCGCCGCCAAACGGCTCCAAGAAAAATCCCGAATAAGGAAAGTTTTTCCTCTCATAAGCCCGAAAGAGGCCACTCCTTATTCCCGTAAACCTTTGAAAAGCAAGCAGGAGACCTCATCGGCCTCCTGCTTTTTCTTTTCCTGCCTCAAAAATAGCGCCTTGGGCTTGTCTGAAAAAAGACAAAACGTCCCGTCGCTCTCCCGAGGCAGGCAAAAAGGGCTGTTTTAGTCTTGCCGAAGGCCAAAAAACATGGCGCACCTATGGGGTGAGAGCAAAGCATTTCGTATTTTTGCAGTCAAGAAAACCAATAACTCACCATACCCATGATTTTTTTCTTTAGAACGCCGCAAAAAAGCGTCATTGCCACACAGGCCAACCACCAGCTCTCAAGCTCTGAAATCGAAGCCCTGAGTTGGCTCTATGGCGAGGCTGCGCCGCTGACCGAAACCGCTCTGAAGGGCTGGTTTGTTGGCCCCCGCCGCGAGATGATTACGCCCTGGAGCACCAACGCCGTAGAGATTACGCAAAACATGAGCCTGCAAGGCATTGAGCGCATCGAGGAATATTTCCCCGTAGACAACGCTGAGGCCGACCACGACCCTATGTTGCAGCGCATGTACGACGGACTGGACCAGGACATCTTCACCGTAGGCATCAAGCCGGCACCAATCGTATGCATCGACGACCTCGAGACCTACAACGAACAAGAAGGCCTCGCCCTCTCGCCGGCAGAGATTGACTACCTCCATGGGGTGGAGCAACAATTGGGACGAAAGCTCACCGACTCTGAGGTGTTCGGCTTTGCCCAAATCAACTCCGAGCACTGCCGCCACAAAATCTTCGGCGGCTCGTTCATCATCG
>JBJFGJ010000060.1:0-4332 GCA_051892575.1 Alloprevotella sp.
AAGGTAAAGCCTACCACGGCTATCATACGCTTGATTTCACAAAAGTCAATCCACATTTCGGTTCTTGGCACATTGTGGATGAACTGGTCGATGAAGTCCACCGACGAGGCATGACCATCCTTGCCGACTTTGTGGCCAATCATTGCCACCGCGAAAGCAGTGTTTTTCAAGCGCATCCGGAATGGTTCAAGAAAAACAAAGACGGCGCATATTGCGCATTTAACGGCATAGACTATCTGCCGGAATTTAATCTGGACAAAGCCGCGCCGCGCCGCTTTATGACCGAACAGGGCCTTCAGCTCTGCCGACACGGCTTCGACGGTCTGCGACTGGACTATGCCAAAGGGCCGAGCATTGACTTCTGGCGACATTTCCGCAAGCAGATCAAAACCACTTTTCCCGACGTGCAACTCATAGGCGAAGTGTGGGGACGTCCCGCCGACAAACGTCTGCCTTCACATCTTGCACAAGAACGCCGCCGCAAAGCCATGACAGAAAATGAAGCGTGGCAAAAACGCTATGCTGAAGTGTTTGACGGCGTGCTTGACTTTGCTTTTCAAGAATTGCTCGTGAAAACTGTGCGCAAAGGCCAGCGCATCGCTAACAATGCAGCCTTGCGCAAAGCCGTGGCACAGCATTTTGCCCACTACGCCGATTGCCCGGGCTTCAAACTCTACCTTTTCCTTGACAACCACGACACCAACCGGTTTCTCTATGACTGCCGAGGCGACATCAGCCTGCTGCAAGAAGCCGTTGACTTCTGCCGAGAATGGCCTATGCCTTATATCTTATATTATGGTACGGAAAAGGGGATGACCAATGAAGAAGACATCTTCTGCGGCAAACCCTACGCCGACGAGATGGTGCGACAGGTCTATAATCCCGACACTCCCGACGTCCTTTCCTTCTAACTCACCCAGACAGCCCCAACCACAACAATCCCCATCATTTTATACACAGCCGGAAGCAGACAAAACACTAATTCCATTAAAAGATGCGTCCACACCGGCACCTATGACACACCCAAAGATACGGAAGATTTCATCCGGCCCTTCACATTTCGCCCCTTCGCTTGCTTTATTTCTTGAGAGAAAATTGTATTTTTGCCGCCGTAAACCAACTTTTTTATCCTTAAATGGACGATTATCACGCGGAAAATTACGCTTAAACAGGCTGGGAGACACCACTCGCATGGGTTTCTCTGCCGCTAATTTAATGGAGAAACCGAAATGCGGACCTATTGGAACTACGACCACGCGCTGCGCACGCTCGATGAGTGGCAGCCCAACTGCTGGGTACAAGTGACCTGCCCCACGCCCGACGATGAAAAATTCCTCTGTGACACGCTGAAAGTCCCCGACTATTTCCTCGACGACATCCGAGATAAAGACGAACGCTCGCGCTATGACTATGACGACGGCTGGTCGCTCATTATCTTGCGCATCCCCTACGTCAAAGAGGTGCGCTCACGCACACCACACACCACCATCCCGCTGGGTATCATTCTCAACAAAGGGGTGTGCATCACCGTATGCAACTACGAGACCAACATGATGATTGATTTCGTGTCGTATCAGCAAAAACGCAACCTCGGCTTCACCGACTCCGTCGACCTCACCTTCCGTCTGTTTCTCTCGTCGGCCGTGTGGTATCTGAAACGACTCAAACAAATCAACGTGCTCATTGAGGAGGCCAAACGCAACCTCGACCGCAAAATTGAAAACGAAGACCTCGTGGGTCTCTCGCGCTTGCAAGACAGCCTGACGTATTTCCTCACCTCCATCCGTGGCAACGAAACGCTGCTGTCGAAACTGAAATTCAAGTTGCCCGTGGACGAACTCGACGCCGACCTTATCGAAGACGTCACCATCGAGATGAACCAGGCACGCGAGACGACCAACATCTACGCCAACATTCTCGACTCGACGATGGAGACCTATGCCAGCGTCATCAACAACAACATGTCCGGCACCATGAAACAGATGACGAGCGTGAGCATCATCCTCATGTTCCCCACGTTGGTGGCGAGCATCTTCGGTATGAACCTCATCTCGGGCATAGAGAATGTGTGGTGGGGCTTCCCTGCCGTCATCTTGCTGACCATTGCCGTGACCGGCCTCTTCTTCTACCTCTTCAGACGCAAAGCCTGGATTTGAAGGGGGATGCCGGAGATAATAAGATTGCTCCAAAACTTGTCACCAAGTGCACACCACACAAAAAAGACAGCTCGGGAATTCCCCGAGCTTTTCGTTTTAAATAATCACCACATTACACCCTCTCAAGCCGAAAAACGGCGAAAAACGCGGCGTTTCGTTTGGTCGGACCGATAAAAATCACTTTATTTGCAGAGCCTACAGGCACATACGACCTTCCGATGTTGCAGACGTCGGGTGGTTTGTCGTATAGAATATCCTTTATCAAACATTCGTGCGGGGGGCGAACGCAGCCGCTAATCTCGAAGAAGCCCCGGCCGAAGGTGTATTTTAATGAATACCTATATCCACAGTTATGGACGAAATTAAACTCCCTGAAGACAATCAGTCTCTCGTGGTCGACAATGCCGTCGACGCTACCGTCACGCCCACTCAGCCGGCAGAGCCCGAAACCACCAACCGCCCCACGCCTCAGACACGTGCCGAGGTGATTGAGCGCCTCAAAGAAATTGAGACCAGCGGCCGACCCATTGAACGGGCCGAGGTGGAGCAGCTCAAGCAGGCTTTCTATAAACTCTATCACGCCGAGGTGGCAGCCGCCCGCGAGGCATTCATTGCCGCCGGTGGCGACGAAGCAGCTTTCGTGCCCGAGCCCGACGAACTGGAGAGTGACTTCAAAGCCCATATGGGGCGCATCAAAGAGCTCCGCGCACAGGCCGTAGCCGACCTCGAAAAGGAGAAACAGGCCGGACTCGAAAAGAAAACGGCCATCATCGAGCAAATCAAGGCCATGGCCGCCTCGCCCGAAGAAGCCGACAAAAACTACGACGCTTTCAAAACCCTTCAGGCCGAGTGGAAAGAAATCAAGACCGTGCCCGCTGAACAGGCCACCGAGTTGTGGAAGAACTATCAACTCTACGTGGAGCAGTTTTACGACCAGCTCAGACTCAACCACGAGATGCGCGCCTATGATTTCAAAAAAAATCTTGAGATAAAAAACCACCTCTGTGAGGCTGCCGAGAAATTGGCCGAAGTGGAAGACCCCGTTTCGGCTTTCCACCAACTGCAAAAACTGCATCAAGACTTCCGCGAAACCGGCCCCGTGGCCAAAGACTTGAGAGAAGAAGTCTGGAAACGCTTTAAGGAAGCCTCAACCGTGGTCAACAAGCGCCATCAGGCCCACTTTGAAAATCTGAAAGCCCAAGAAGAAGACAACCTCGTGCGCAAAACTGCACTCTGCGAACGCATTGAGGCTATGCTGAACGAAGAGATCAAGGGCTTCAGCGCTTGGGACGCCAAGACGAAAGAGGTCATCGACATTCAGGCCGAATGGAAATCCATCGGCTTCACGCCCAAGAAGGTGAACGCCAAGATTTTTGAGCGTTTCCGCACGGCTTGCGATGCCTTCTTTGCCGCCAAGACGGCCTTCTACAAGCAAAACCGCGAGACACAAAACGCCAACCTGGCCGCCAAAACCGCACTGCTCGAAAAGGCTGAGGCACTCAAAGACTCCACCGACTGGAATGCCACAGCACAAGAGATGATTGCCCTGCAAAAAGCTTGGAAAGAAACCGGTCCTGTTTCGCACAAAGCGTCCGAAGCCGTCTGGAAACGCTTCAACGAGGCCTGCAACCATTTCTTCAACCGCAAAAACGAAGCATCTTCGGCACAGCGTGCTGAAGAAGAGGCCAACCTCGCTAAAAAACAGGAAATCATCACAGCCCTTCAGGCCTTGGGCGAAAACGCTGCCGACGACGCTGCCGACCGCGCCAAGGAACTCCAAGCTGAATGGAATGCCACCGGCCACGTGCCCTTCCGCAAGAAAGAAAAAATCTATAAGGCCTACCACGAGGCGCTCGACGCCATCTACAAACAACTCCACCTCAGCGCCGGCCGCCGACAGATGGAGAAGTTCCGCAAGAATGTGGCCGACAAGGGCGGCAACGAACTCACCCGCGAGCGCTACCGTCTGGTGCAGAACCTTGAAGCCAAGCGTCAGGAAATTGCCAACTACGAAAACAACCTTACCTTCTTCAACGCCAAGACGAAAGGAGCCAACGCCCTGATTGACGAGGTGAACCGCAAGATTGAGCGACTCAAGGAGGAGCTCGCCGTAATCACCGAAAAAATTCAGGCCGTCGACGCCAAAATCGCCGAAGGAGAATAAGAAGAACCTTGT
>JBJFGJ010000061.1:0-4303 GCA_051892575.1 Alloprevotella sp.
TCGGGGGCATTGGTGATGGTCTGCAAAATCTCGACCACGCCCTCGGCCGGAAACGAGAGTTGTGGTTCGGCAAAAGAGAGGTCGGCCGGAGTGCCGTCGGCTATGGAAATGGGCGTGGAGAAGACGATGTGTGCATCGTCGGCCGAAAAGTGCATCGTGCGCTCGCCTCCTGCATCAAACCGGGCCATGAAAGGCAGAGAGGCGGACTGGCCGGGGGCGAGACGGATGCCGGTGAAGCCTGCGTAGTCACCCTGAGCAAAGAGCGCCGTGTCGGTAGGCAAAGTGGTGAAGACTTCAAACGGCGTGGTGAGGTGGAGGTCGCTCGTGTTGGTGAGGTGGAGGATGAGGGGCGTAATTTTGCCCACTTCGGCCGGAAGACCCACAGTGACGGAGTCTATGCGGACTTCAAGACCGGTGCGGGAAAGGGTGTCGGGCAAAACGGTCTCAACTTCGTAAGGACTGAGCAAGACGGCCTCTTGATTGCAAAAGAAACCCTCATAGGCCCCGGTCGGCGTGAGGTCCCAGGCGGGCTCGGCGGCGTTGAGCAGGTCGAGACGGAAATAGCCGTCGTAGTCGCCGTCGACACCCCAATTGACGTGAAACAGTCCGTCGGCATCGAGCCCATCAAGCACAAAGGCATGACCGTTGAGCCGCATGGCACTGCCGGCATAGCATACCGGTCGGCCGGCCTGTATTTCACTGCGCAACATACGGAGCCAGTCGCTGGTGGTGTATTTGTAACTGTCGGCATAGTGCACATAGGGAAAGCCGAAAGCCCTTCGCAGTGGCTCTTCGGCACGATGGAGGGAGGCGCCGCTCGAGGCCGGGCCCCAATTCATCTTGACGGCCATGCCCAACCACAACGACAGACGGGCCACCGCCTCGGCTTCGGCCTCGGTGTAGGTGCCGGGGATGTCGTAGTTGTCGCGGATGAGACGTGTGTCGACGGTCGCGCCGGCATAGACGGTGGGGATGGTGTAATGGGCCGTGGTCCATCCGGCGAGAGAGTCTTGCAAGGTGACGACGGGACGATGGTAGGAGATGACTTCTTCAAGAGCCGTGGCCACACAACCCACCACGCAACGCTCGGCAGAGACGGTGCCATCGTCGGCAGTGTAATAGGGACAAAGGTTGTTGTAGGGGGCCAACTGATGGCGGACGGCACTGAGCAGAGGCGCCACGACGGGACCGTCGTAAGCCTCGACGACCGTGGCGAGACCGGATTTGTAGCGCCGGTCGTAGAGTTGCAGCCACGGTGCCAAGAGTGCAGAGGAGGA
This sequence comes from Alloprevotella sp., assembly GCA_051892575.1. Lineage (GTDB taxonomy): Bacteria > Bacteroidota > Bacteroidia > Bacteroidales > Bacteroidaceae > Alloprevotella. The sequence goes on from JBJFGJ010000061.1 coordinate 1,278, forward strand.
GGCCATATTGGCGTCGGGACAAGAGCCATAGGCCAAGACTTCCGGCCAACGCTCGTCGGCCGACATCAAGGCAAAGTGCCCTTTACCGTCGGCATAAAGACGGCCGGCAGACCGCTCGGCAACCAGCGTTAGCGACGAAGGCGTGACACTGCGAGACCGCGAAACCGATGATGTGGCGGCAGAAAGGCGTTCAAACACGGCGGCGGCACGGCGGCGGGCAGTGGGTTCGTCCAAAGTCTGAGCCTTGACAGACGACCATAGGGCAAAAAAGCACATGCACAACCACACAGCCCTTTGGCCATGGCGGCAGACGGCGGAACGTATTTTTCTGAAAAACATAATAAAAGCGAGAGGGAAACAGACTATAACAGAGGCGAAAGAATACGGGTGTAGGACTCGAGCAACCGGCGGCGCCACGACCGTCGGCGCCACTGGCTGAGTTTGACTTCGTCGCAGCCCTTCAGGTCGTCTTCGAAAGCCTGGCGCAGCGCCCTGGCCGCCGGATGGCCATAGATGAAGGCATTGGCCTCGAAGTTGTTTTCAAAACTGCGGAAGTCCATATTGGACGAGCCCACGGTGCACCAATCGTCGTCGGCGACGGCACACTTGCTGTGGAGGAAGCCTTCACGATAGGTGTAGACCTTGATGCCGGCCTGGAGCACGACGGTGAAATAACTGTCGTTGACATAGCGCAGCCAGAATGCATCGGGGCGCTCGGGCACCATCAACCGCACGTCGACGCCACTCATGGCCGCCGTCTGGAGTGCCTGAAGCACGGGCTCGGTGGGCATAAAATAAGGCGTCTGGATGTAGACGTAGCGGCGGGCGTGTTGGATGATCCACGTGAGGCCGTACATGATTTCGGGATAGCGCGAAACGGGATTGGAAGGCACAATCTGCATGAGGCAGTCGGGCACGTCGGAACGTCCGGCAGGAGCCTCGGCAAGGCGGGGAATGGCCTCGTCGATGTCTTCACCTTCACCACGAATGAAACACCAGTCGGCCAAGAAGAGCCGCTGAAGGTCGGCCACGGCTCCACCCTCGAGACGAAGGTGCATGTCGCGCCAAGGCCGCTCACGGCGACTGACGTAGCGCATGGCAATGTTCATGCCGCCGATGAATCCCACACGACCGTCGACGACGCAGACTTTGCGATGGTTGCGGTAGTTGACCTTGTGGGTCAGACTGGGGAAACGCACCGGCAAGAAGGCTTCGACCTCGGCACCGGCATCAATGAGCGGCTGGAAAAAGTCGCTTTTGGTGTGCCAGCAGCCCACGTCGTCGTAGATGAGACGCACCTTGACGCCCTCGCGCGCCTTGTCGGCCAGGGCATCACGCACAAGACGGCCCACGGGGTCGTTTTCGATGATGTAGGTCTCGAGATGAATGCTCTCTTTGGCACCGGCAAATTCACGCAACAGCGCCACAATCCACGAGCCGCCCGTGTTGTAGCCGTCGATGTGGCGGATGGGTGTCAGGACGGCGTTGTTGGTTTTTTCAAAAAGACGGATGAGGGGAGCGTAGGTTTGAGGCACAGCCTCGGCCGGCACATGGCTCACACCGGCCAGCATACGGCGGGTGAGAAGCGTATATTGCCGCCGGCTAATGTAGCGCTCTTTGCGAATGTTTTGTCCAAAGAAATAAAAAATAATCAAGCCCAAGACGGGCAACATCACCAGTACGATGGTCCAGGCTATGGTCTTGGCCGGCTGGCGGTTTTCGAGCAGAATGACCGTCACCGTGCTCACCACAAGCACGATATACACCACCACAAAGGCCCAGAAGAACAATACTGCCCACATAGCGAATAATCTCGTTTGGTCTGAAAGCGTGAAAAAACAGGCCAAGCGCAATGCCACACAAAGGCGTCGGACACTTGCCAATGACAAAACTACAAGTTTTTTTGCGTAACTCTGTCACAGAAAGCCGATTTTTTGCTTTTTTTTCGGCGGAGAGCATAACGGAGAGCATAACCCTATAGAGTCAACAAGCTGGTTTTTTAGTAAGAAAGTCGCAAAAAGCACTTAATCTTGGATTTTATGTGTATTTTTGCAAGGTAATGTATAATGTAGAATAGTAAGATATGGCACTACCAATAGCATCCATACCGGTACTGACCGGTGAAGTGGCTCAGCAATTCGAGGAACGTGCTCAGGCGAATTACCAGCGATACCTTAATCGCACGGAAGAGCAGAAGAAAGCAGACGAGGTCGTTCTTGAAAAGAAGTTTGCCGAGTTATATAGCATATTGTCAAAAGCCCATTTAGGAAGAAGGTGAGTTTCTTGAGAGAACACTGCTCACTGTTTTCTGTCAATGAGCCAGAAGAACTCAAAGGTTTCAATTGTGGAGATCTTGACATTGACGAGTTCTTTGCCAATGACTGTTTTGGTTTTACCAAGCAGCTATTGGGGAAGACCTATTGTTATAGGTTAAATGAAGATCCAGACAAAGTCGTATGTGCTTTTACCCTTGCCAATGCCGGAGTTCGGGTAAGCGATTTGCCTAATGCACGCAGAAGGAAAATTGAGTCCGGCATACCACATTCAAAAGCCTTGAAGGACTATCCTGCCGTATTAGTGGCAAGGTTAGGAGTATCTTCCGAGTTCCGTTCAAAACATATAGGAAGTGATGTCCTTGAATTCATAAAGTTATGGTTCATTGAACCTCTCAACAAGACAGGCTGTCGATTTGTGATTGTTGACGCATATAACACACCATCAACAATGGCGTTTTATGAGCAAAATGGCTTCACGACAGTGTTCAGCACAGAGCAACAGGAGAAAGATTACCGTCATATCACCTCAGAAACACCATTGAATACTCGTTTGATGTACTACGACTTGATGCTGACAATCGAAGAGTATCGATAGAAACACGTATTCATTCCTGTCACATTGTCATGGAGACCAAGATGGCATTCCATGTTGAACCTTAGTTTATTACATCGGGGCATAATACGTAATCAAAAAAATCATTATGTCCCAATAGAATGTTATCAGTGATTTCAAGTGAATTGAGGCGGGCG